>CANFZJ010000214.1 GCA_947451445.1 Comamonadaceae bacterium | reverse complement strand
GGCGGAAGGCGCGGGTCAGCGGCACGGTCAGCACCCGGGCCAGGCTGCTGGGCAGGCCCATCGCCACCCGGCCCGCCAGCCCGCCGCGCACCCGGCCCAGCTCTTCCTGCGCGCGCGCCACCTGGTGCAGGATGCCCCGGCCATGCTCCAGCAGCAGCTGGCCCGCCTCGGTGGGCACGGCCCCCCGGCCATTGCGCACCAGCAGGTTTTGCCGCAGCTCCACCTCCAGCAGGCGTACCTGGCGGCTCAGGGCGGGCTGGGCAATGTCCAGCGCCAGCGAGGCGCGGGTAAAGCTGCCCAGCTCTGCCACGCGGACGAAGTATTCGATCTGTTTGAAATCCATAGTGGTATTTGAATAGCTGGTGGCCAATTATGCCGATTTGATACAGCTGATAGTGGAATGCCTGTGTTAACAATTTCCTTGCGCACCACCAAAATACGCGCCATGCAAAGCCAGACCTCCCTCCCTACGTCCGCCATTCGAGGCATCTCTTCGATGGCCACCCGCCAACTGCTGGCCGACTTGGTGGCGCTGTACGGCAAGCCCGTGGCGATTGAATCCGTTGGCGGTGTGGACGCGGCCAAACGGGTGCTGGCGGGTGAGGCGTTTGACGCGGTTTTCCTGGCGTCGGACGCCATCGACAAGCTGGTGGCCGCAGGCCGTATCGACGCGCACAGCAAGGTGGACCTGGTGCATTCCGGCGTGGCCGTAGCGGTGCGCGCCGGGGCCGCCCAACCCGATATTTCCAGCGAAGACGCGGTGCGCCAGGCGGTGCTGGCGGCCAGCAGCATCAGCTATTCCACCGGCCCCAGTGGCGTGGCGCTGGTCAAGCTGTTTGAGCGCTGGGGCATTACTGAGGCCATCCGCGAGCGCATTGTGCAAGCCCCACCCGGTGTGCCGGTGGGCGCGCTGGTGGCGCGCGGCGAGGTGGCGCTGGGCTTTCAACAACTGAGCGAGTTGATCAACCTGCCCGGCATCACCGTGGTCGGCCCGCTGCCGCCTGCGATCCAGATCACCACCACGTTTTCTGCCGGTGTCTGCACCGGCTCGGCCCAGGCGGATGCGGTGCGTGCGCTGCTGCAATTCATGGCGTCGCCCGCAGCGGCGGACGCCAAACGCCGCCAGGGCATGGACCCGGCTTAATTTTGAATTTAAAGGAGACAAACATGATCATCGACTGCCACGGCCACTACACCACCGCGCCCAAATCGCTGGAAAACTGGCGTAACCAGCAAATCGCGGGCATCAAAGACCCGGCCTTGATGCCCAAAGTGGCCGACCTGAAGATCAGCGACGACGAGCTGATCGAAACCATCGAATCCAACCAGTTGCGCCTGATGAAAGAGCGCGGCAGCGACCTGACCATCTTCAGCCCCCGCGCCAGCTTCATGGCCCACCACATTGGCGACTTCCAGGTGTCCAGCACCTGGGCGGCCATCTGCAACGAGCTGTGCTACCGCGTGGCCCAGCTGTTCCCCGACCATTTCATTCCCGCCGCCATGCTGCCGCAAAGCCCCGGCGTGGACCCCGCCACCTGCATCCCCGAGCTGGAAAAATGCGTCAAGGAATACGGCAACGTCGGCATCAACCTGAACCCCGACCCGAGCGGCGGCCACTGGACATCGCCCCCGTTGAGCGACAAGTCCTGGTACCCCATCTACGAGAAGATGGTCGAATTTGACATCCCCGCCATGGTCCACGTGTCTACCAGCTGCAACAGCTGCTTCCACACCACGGGCGCGCACTATCTGAATGCCGACACCACCGCCTTCATGCAGTGCCTGACCAGCGATCTGTTCAAAGATTTCCCCACGCTGCGCTTTTTGATTCCGCACGGCGGCGGCGCGGTGCCTTACCACTGGGGCCGCTTCCGGGGCTTGGCGCAAGAGCTGAAAAAGCCGCTGCTGGAAGAGCACCTGCTGAACAACATCTTCTTTGACACCTGCGTGTACCACCAGCCCGGCATCGACCTGCTGAACACGGTGATCCCGGTGAAGAACGTGCTGTTTGCCAGTGAAATGATCGGCGCGGTGCGTGGCATCGACCCGCAAACCGGCCACTACTACGACGACACCAAGCGCTACATCGAAAACTCCAAGATCCTGAGCGACGCGGACCGCCACCAGATCTACGAGGGCAACGCCCGCCGCGTGTTCCCCCGTCTGGACGCCGCGCTCAAAGCTAAAAACAAATAAGGAACCGATATGACCGATATGAACAACCTGGGCATCGTCAAACGCAACATCGTGCGTGCGGACAAAGCCGCCGTCGAACGCCTGTCCAAACTGGGCGTGGCCACCATCCACGAGGCCATGGGCCGCGTAGGCCTGATGAAGCCCTACATGCGCCCGGTGTACAACGGTGCGCGCATCTGCGGCACCGCCGTCACCGTGCTGCTGCAACCCGGCGACAACTGGATGATGCACGTGGCCGCCGAGCAGCTGCAGCCCGGCGACGTGGCCGTGGCCGCTTGCACCACCGACAACGCCGACGGCTTTTTTGGCGACCTGCTGGCCACCAGCTTCCAGGCACGTGGTGCCGTAGGCCTGATCATCGACGGCGGCGTGCGCGACGTGGACGAGCTGCAAAAAATGGGCTTCCCGGTGTTCAGCAAGGCCATCCACGCCAAGGGCACCATCAAGGCCACGCTGGGCTCGGTCAACGTGCAAATCATCTGCGCTGGCGCCATCGTCAACCCCGGTGACGTGGTGATTGCCGACGTGGACGGCGTGGTGGTGGTGCCTGCCGCACTGGCCACCCAGGTCGCCGACACCGCAGAACACCGTGAAAGCTTTGAAGGCGAAAAGCGCGCCAAGCTGGCCGCAGGCGTGCTGGGCCTGGACATGTACAAGATGCGCGAGCCGCTGGAGAAAGCAGGCTTGCGCTATATAGATTGATACATAAGAAAAAGGCTGTTAGCGCAGTATTTATAGGCGGTAACAGCTATTAAGTTGATAGCAATTATTAAAAAGACAACCAGGAGACAAAACCATGCAATCCACCACCCGCCGTGTCAGCCTCACCCTGGGCCTGGCGGCTTTGGCCGCCTTTTCGGGCCTGGCCAGCGCCCAGCAGTTCCCCACCAAGCCGGTGCGCATCATTACCCCGTTCCCCGTGGGCGGAGGCCCGGACGGCGTGGCCCGCATGGTGGCCGACAAGCTGTCGCGTGCCTGGGGCCAGCCGGTGGTGGTGGAAAACAAGCCCGGCGGCAACGGCTTCATCGCCATCGACGCGTTCAAACGCGGTGCCAAGGACGGTTACGACCTGATCCAGCTGGACTTTGTGCACGTCACCGCTTACCAGACGCTGTTCAAGAAGCTGCCCTACGACGCTGAAAAAGACTTTGACCCGCTGCTGTCGTTGTTCAAGGCCTACTTTTTCTTCACCGTGGCGCAAGACAGTCCGTACAAAAAGGTGAGCGATCTGGTGGCCGACGCCAAGGCCCACCCCGGCAAGCTGAACTACGGCTCCTGGGCCGTGGGCACACCGGTGCATTTAGGGGCCGAGCTGTTTGACGTGATGGCGGGTACCCAGATGCAGAACGTGCTGTACAAGGAAACCACCCAGCTCTACACCGCGGTGTCCACCGGTGAACTGTCTTACGCCCTGGGCACCAGCGCTACTGCAGGGCCGCTGCAGCGGGCGGGCAAGCTGCGTTACCTGGCCGTGGCCGCCCCCAAGCGGGTACCTGGTTTTGCCGATGTGCCCACGGTGGCCGAGGCCGGTGGCCCAGCCAACTTTGAGGTCAGCGGCTGGAACCTGATCGCCGCCCCCAAGGGCCTGCCGCCTGCCGTGGCCGACAAGATCAAGCGCGACATTGAAAAGGCCTTGGCCGAGCCGGACGTGCGTGAAAAGTTTGTCTCGTTTGGCTACGAGCCGTTTGTGCAAACCCATGAGCAGCTGGGCAGCTACATCCAGTCGGAAACCAAGCGCTACGCCGAGATCATCAAAAAAGCCAATGTATCGCTCGACTGAGCCCCTTTTTTTCTTACTTTTACAAACGGAGACACGCATGCACATTTTGAACAAACGCCAACTGCTGGCCACCGCCGCCATCGCCGCCCTGGGCCTGGCAGGCGCACCTGCGCAGGCAGAAGACTGGCCCACCAAGTCGGTGCGCATCATCAACCCCTACCCGGTGGGCGGTGCCCCCGACGCGATTGCCCGCGTGCTGGCCGAAAAGCTGTCCAAAAAATGGGGCCAGCCGGTGGTGATTGAAAACAAGCCCGGCGGCAATGGTTTTATCGCCATTGACGCGTTCAAGCGCGGTGCCAAAGACGGCCACGACCTGCTGCAACTGGACAGCGTGCACCTGGCCGCCTACCCGTTCATGTTCAAGAAGCTGCCCTACGACGTGACCAAGGACTTCGAGCCGATTGCGCCGATGTTCCAGTCCTTCCTGTTCTACGTGGTGCCCACCAACAGCAAGTACAAAAAAGTCTCGGACATCATTGCCGACGCCAAGGCCAACCCCGGCAAGATCAACTACGGTTCGTGGTCCATCGGTAACCCGGTGCACCTGGGCGTGGAAGAGCTGGAGACCCTGACCGGCACCAAGTTTGAGCACGTGCTGTACAAAGAAACCACCCAGCTCTACACCTCGGTGGCCACGGGCGAACTGGGCTTCTCCATCGGCTCCGCCGGTACCGCGGGCGGCATGTACCGTGCGGGCAAGCTGCGTTTCCTGGCCGTAGCCGGCCCCAAGCGCATGGAAGCCTACCCCGACGTGCCCACGGTGGCCGAGTCGGGTGGCCCTGCATCTCCATACGAGGTGAGCGGCTGGAACACCATCGTCGGCCCCAAGAGCCTGTCGCCCGCCGTGCAGGACAAAATCCGCAAAGACATCGCCGAAGCCATGTCCGGCCCCGACGTGAAAGAGAAGTTTCTGACCTTTGGCTATGTGCCCCTGCAGCTGGACAAACAGCAGTTTGCGGCTTTCATCCAGTCGGAAACCAAGCGCCACGCCAACATCATCAAAACCGCCAAGATCGAGCTGGAATAAGCCTTCGCCCCATGCCCGCCGCTGCGCTGCCGCTTGAAAGCTGCGCAGCGGCAGGCTGGTTCGTTGTACTGACCTGAGAAAGTGAAAAATGAGCAAACCCACCTCTGGTGACTTCACCAAAACCCCCGGCTGGCTGGACTGGTACACCGGCCCTAGCAAACCCAAGTTCCAGGTGCCTGCGGGCGCGGTGGATGCCCATTGCCACGTCTTCGGCCCGGGCGCGGAGTTTCCCTACGCGCCAGAGCGCAAATACACCCCCTGCGATGCCTCCAAGGCCGAGCTGTTCGCTCTGCGCGACCACCTGGGTTTTGCCAAAAACGTGGTGGTGCAAGCCACCTGCAGCGGTGCCGACAACCGTGCCATGGTCGATGCGCTGAAGGCCTCGAACGGCATGGCCAAGGGCATCGCCACCATCAAGCGCAGCATTTCCGACCAGGAGCTGCAAGAGCTGCACGCGGCGGGCGTGCGCGGCGTGCGCTTCAACTTCGTCAAGCGGTTGGTGGACTTCACCCCCAAGGACGAGCTGCTGGAGATCGCCAACCGTATCGCCCCGTTGGGCTGGCATGTGGTGATCTACTTTGAAGCGGTCGATTTGCCCGAGCTGTGGGACTTCTTCACCGCCTTGCCCACCACGGTGGTGGTAGACCACATGGGCCGCCCAGACGTGTCGCTGCCGGTAGACGGTCCACAGTTCGCCCTGTTCGAGAAGTTCATGCGCG
>CANFZJ010000213.1 GCA_947451445.1 Comamonadaceae bacterium | reverse complement strand
TGTACGGCCCGCTATTTTGCATGCCCATTCACCGGTCTTGAATGCCTTGCCCGCTTTGCGGGTCGGCAAGCGCTTGGGCATACCGGTGGTGTACGAAGTGCGCGCCTTCTGGGAAGACGCCGCTGTAGACCATGGCACCACGGCCGAGGGCAGCCTGCGTTACCGTTTGACCCGCAGCCTGGAGACCCGGGCACTGAAGCGGGCCAACCACGTATTCACCATTTGTGAAGGTCTGCGCGCGGATATTGTGGCGCGGGGCATTGCCGCTGAAAAAGTGACCGTGATTCCGAATGCGGTAGACATTGACCTGTTCGATGTTGGCGGCATTGCGGATCCTGTACTGAAACACCAGCTGGGCTTGGCCGATTGCACCGTTCTAGGCTTTATTGGCTCTTTCTATGCCTACGAAGGGCTTGACCTGTTGCTGGCCGCCTTGCCCCAGATACTGGCCAAAGTGCCAAATGTTCGGGTGCTGCTGGTGGGCGGTGGTCCCCAGGACGCGGCATTGAAAGCGCAGGCCCAGGCACTCGGATTGCAAGACAAGGTTATTTTTACCGGGCGGGTACCCCACGCAGAGGTGCAGCGCTATTACGACCTGGTGGACGTGCTGGCCTACCCCCGCCACTCCATGCGCTTGACCGAATTGGTCACGCCGCTCAAACCGCTGGAAGCTATGGCCCAAGGCCGTTTGCTAGTGGCATCGGATGTGGGCGGACACAAAGAGCTGATCCGCCATGGTGAAACCGGTGTGCTGTTCAAGGCAGGAAGTGCTACTTCGCTGGCCGATGCCATCGTCGCGCTGGTCCAGCAACCCGAGCGTTGGCCGCTGCTACGCGCCGCCGGTCGCCGGTTTGTTGAGTCTGAGCGCAACTGGACGGCCAGCATCGCCCACTACCGTGCCCCCTACCGTGCGCTGTTACCCAGCGGTGGCGGATGAGTTTTTCTGGCCTACGGGTGGGCTTGGTCGGACCCTTGCCGCCACCTGCAGGCGGCATGGCCAACCAGACGCGGCAACTGGCTGAATTGCTACGGACCGCGCAGGCGGACGTGACGCTGGTGCAAACCAATGCCCCCTACCAACCCGCCTGGGCCGGGCGCTTGCCGGGCTTGCGTGCCGGGTTCCGCCTGCTGCCTTACCTGCAGGCTTTGTGGCGTGCAACGGGGCGCAGCGATGTGCTGCACATCATGGCCAACTCGGGCTGGTCGTGGCATTTGTTTGCCGTTCCGGCCATCTGGATTGCACGCTGGCGCGGCGTGCCGGTGGTGGTCAACTACCGTGGCGGCGAGGCAGCGGAATTTTTGAACGGCGCGCAAGCGCTGGTGCGCCGTTCCATGGCGGCTACCGCTGCGTTGCTGGTGCCATCCGCCTTCCTGCAAGAGGTGTTTGCCCGCTTTGGTATGCAGGCGACCATCGTGCCCAACATCATTGACCTGGCCCGTTTTCATCCACGGGGCCCCAAAGTGGTCGAGTCCGCGCATCTGGTAGTCGCTCGCAATTTGGAGCCGCTGTACGACAACGCTACAGCGATACGTGCCTTCCACGCCGTTTATGCCCAATGGCCCCAGGCCCGGCTGACGGTTGCCGGTAGCGGCCCGGACGAGCAGCCCCTGCGCCAGTTGGTCGCCGCACTGGGCTTAGATGCTTGCGTGCACTTCACCGGCCGCCTGGACCGCGACGCCATGGCGGACTTGTACCGCCAGGCCGACATCATGCTCAACCCCAGCTTGGCCGACAACATGCCCAACTCGCTGCTGGAATCCATGGCCAGCGGCGTGCCGGTGGTCAGTACCCGGGTCGGTGGCGTACCCTATATGGTGGAAGACGGCGTGACCGCCTTGCTGGTGCCGCCCGCCGATCCGCAGGCCATGGCCGATGCCTGCCTGCTGCTATTGCGCGACCTAGGGCTGTGGGCGCGGTTGCAGCAGGCTGGCCTGGCCCTGGTGCAGCGCTATACCTGGAGCGAAGTGGCCCCTTTGCTCGCGGCGCATTACCGCAGTGCAATTACCACTTCGCGCAATATCCATAAGCGTGGGTAGCTATACTTTTTGACAAATGACGCTCTACACAAATCTGGTTTCCGGCCTGCTGTTTCCGCTGCATGAACGCCTGAAAAAGCACACTACCGTAGCGGTTCGTCGCCATATGGAAGCCGCGCAATGGTGGTCCCCCGATCCACTGGCGGCATACCAGCTGGAGCGGCTGCGCGCCTTGCTGGCCGATGTGGCCTTGCACGTACCGTACTACCGCGATCTTTTCGCCCGCACCGGGTTTGACCCTGCGCAGCTGCGTTCGGTAGGCGACCTGGCGCGTTTGCCGTTTCTCACCAAGGCCGCCATCAAAGCCAATACTGATGCACTGAGGCACGATCAGGCCGACGGCTTGGCCCGTTTCAATACCGGGGGTTCGTCGGGCGAACCGCTGGTGTTCTTCATCGGCCGAAAGCGCGTCAGCCATGACGTAGCCGCCAAATGGCGTGCCACCCGTTGGTGGGGTGTAGACATTGGCGACCCCGAAATGGTGGTCTGGGGTTCGCCCATCGAGCTGGGCGGACAAGACCGCATCAAACACCTGCGCGACCAGTTGTTGCGCACCCAGCTGCTACCCGCCTTCGAGATGTCCGAGGCCAAGCTCGATGGCTTCATTGCCGCCATCCGCAAGACCCGGCCCAAGATGCTGTTTGGCTACCCCTCGGCCTTGAGCCACATCGCCCGCCATGCCCAAAAGCGCGGCGTGGCGATGAACGACCTCGGCATCAAGGTGGCGTTCGTCACCTCAGAGCGTCTGTACGACGACCAGCGTGCCACCATCAGCCACGTGTTTGGTTGTCCGGTCGCTAACGGTTACGGTGGGCGTGACGCGGGTTTTATTGCGCACGAGTGCCCTGAAGGCGGCATGCACATCACGGCAGATGACCTGGTAGTTGAAATTGTGGACGAGAGCGGGGCGGTGCAGCCGCCCGGCGTGGCCGGAGAAATCGTGGTGACCCATCTGGCCACCAACGACTTCCCTTTCATCCGCTATCGCACGGGCGACATCGGTGTGCTGGACACTGCCCTCTGTCGCTGTGGCAGAGGTTTGCCGTTGCTGAAAGAAATCCAGGGCCGCAGTACCGACTTTGTGATTGCCGCCGACGGCACCGTCATGCATGGCCTGTCACTGATCTACATCCTGCGCGACCTGCCGGGCGTGCAGGCCTTCAAGGTGGTGCAGGAGTCGCGCGCCTTGACGCGGGTGATGCTGGTGCCCGGCCATGAATTTTTGCCCTCCATGGTGGCACAGATTGTCACCGGGTTCCAGCGGCGTTTGGGCGCAGACGTCGAGGTGCAGGTGGCGCTGGTAGACGCCATTGCGGCTGAAAAGTCAGGCAAATTCCGCTACATCATCAGCCATGCTGTCTAAATCGGGAGCACCTCAACATGCGTGACATTCTGGTCGTGGGGATCGTGCTTTTAGGGGCAATTGCGGCATTGCGGCATGCCTGGATCGGCGTGATGCTGTGGACCTGGCTCAGTATCATGAACCCGCACCGTTACTCCTATGGCTTTGCCTACGATGCGCCGCTGGCTGCCATCGCTTTCTGTGCCACTGCCGCAGGTTTGCTGATGAGCAAAGACCGTGGGTCGCCATTCAAGGGGGGGGCCGTCACTTGTCTGGTGGTCTTTATGGTCTGGATGTCCCTGTCGACCGTATTTGGTATTGATCCAGCGGGGGATTATTGGCAGTGGAACAAGGTCATGAAGGTGGACGTCATGATCCTTGTGGCCTTGATGCTACTCCATAGCAAGAAGCACATCCTCGCCCTCGCTTGGGTGGCCACCGGTTCACTGGCGCTGCTGGGGGCCAAAGGCGGGCTATTTACCTTGATGACGGGCGGTAACTTTCGCGTCTGGGGGCCACCGGGCTCGTTTATCGAGGACAACAATGAGTTCGCACTGTCATTGGTGATGACGATCCCGTTGCTGCGGTTTTTGCAGCTCCAACTGACCCATAAATGGGGACGGTTGGCCATGACCGGGGTCATTCTGTTGTGCGCGGTGGGTGCTTTGGGAAGCTATTCGCGCGGCGCTCTGTTGGCTATTTCTGCCATGACCATCTATCTCTGGTGGAACGGCAAAAACAAGCTGACGCTGGGTTTGGGGCTGGTCGTGCTTGTGCCCTTGATGCTGGCCTTTATGCCCGATGCGTGGATGGGGCGTATGAACACCATTGGCGAATACCAAGACGATGACTCGTCCATGGGGCGTATTTCGGCCTGGTGGAACGCCTGGAACCTGGCTTTTCACTACCCCTTTGGCGTAGGTTTTGATGCGGCCCGCCCCGAGCTGTTCGCCCGGTATTCGCCGTACCCGGAAAAAGTCCACGCCGCACACAGTATTTACTTCCAGGTGCTGGGCAACCATGGATTTGTGGGGCTGTTTCTGTTCCTGTCCATCTGGATTGCGACATGGCGTTCGGCGGGATGGCTGCGCAAGCACGCGGCCCGTATTCCCGAGGCCCAGTGGTGTGCCGACCTGGGCTCCATGTTCCAGGTGTGCCTGGTGGGGTATGCCGTGGGCGGGGCATTTTTGAGCCTGGCCTATTTTGACTTGCCCTACAACGTGATGGTGCTCGTGGTGGTAACCCGGGTGTGGGTCGAGAAGAAATACTGGACCCGCGAACCCGCCTATGTACCGGGCTGGCGCAACATCCCCGGCATGGCCCGCCAACCTTCCGTGTAGCGCATGTTCAAAACTGTTTTAAAGCACTTGTCGCCCGCCGGAGAGCGGGGCCGTTTGTCGGTGCTCATCTTCCACCGCGTGCTGCCCCAGCCCGACCCGATATTTCCCGGTGAAGTGGATGCCGCCGCATTTGATGCGATTTGCCGCTGGGCCAAGTCCTGGTGCCATGTGCTGCCCCTGGACCAGGCGGTGCAGGGCCTGCGCAACCGCAGCCTGCCCGAACGTGCGCTGGCCATCACCTTTGACGACGGCTACGCCGACAACCACACGGTGGCACAACCTATTCTGCAGCGCCATGGTTTGTCCGCCACCTTCTTCATCGCCACCGACTTTCTGGACGGTGGCCGCATGTGGAACGACACCGTGATCGAGTCGGTACGGCGATGCCCCTCGGCCCAGCTCGATTTGTCCAGCCTGCCCCGGCCTGACGGGTCAGGGCATCTCGGGCAGCACCCGATCACCACCGCAGTCGAAAAGCGCCAGGCCATCACCGCCACCATTGGCGCTATCAAATACCTGCCCGTGGCCGAGCGGCAGGCCTTGACCGAGCGCATCGCCGCCTGCGCCCAGGTGCACCCCCCCCACGATCTGATGCTGACCTCCCAGCAAGTGCGGGAAATGCGCCGGGCGGGGATGCAAATTGGGGCCCATACCCGCTCCCATCCCATCTTGGCTACTTTGGACGCTGACGCGGCCCGCGCGGAAATTGCCGAAAGCCGCCAGTGCCTGGAACAGCTGCTGGGCGAACGCGTAGGCCTGTTTGCCTACCCCAACGGCAAACCTGGTACCGACTACTCCCCCGAGAGCGTGGCCATCGTCCGCGACCTGGGCTTTGACGCCGCCGTGTCCACCACCTGGGGCGCGTCGCATTCCCACACAGACCTGTTCCAGATTCCGCGCTTCACCCCGTGGGACCGTAGCAAACTGCGTTTTGGCGCCCGGTTTGCGGGCAATCTCTGGCGTACTTAACGTGAAGTAACCCTAAAAACGGCGGCTCCCAGGGAACTGCCGTTTTTAGGATAAT
>CANFZJ010000212.1 GCA_947451445.1 Comamonadaceae bacterium | reverse complement strand
GCAAGACGACCCCCGGCTGGTCACGGTGTACGTGGGTGCCGCCGCGCCCGATGCCGAATGCCAGGCCGATGCCCCCACCCTGCGCACCGCGCTGGCGCTGGTGGTGGGCGTACCTGCCGCGCAGTTGGCAGGCAACCAGTTGCTGGTAGACCGGGGTGGCTGGCTGCGGGCGCGGGGCCAGCCGGGCAAGACGGCCTGGTCGGTGGACGACCTGGTGTGCCGCGCCACCACCGTGGCCAGCGCAGGCCCCATGGGTGATGGCCTGGACGGCCTGATCCGCCGCATGGACGACGAACCGGTGCGGCTGCTGCGCGGCGGGTTTCCGCATTAGCGTGCTGAATCAGAAACCGCATGTAGTCACACGGTTTTCTTCGTTGTCGCAGCGGCACATCGCTTCTATCGTTCCCCCATCAATCCACCACAAGGAGTTCACATGGGTGTCCAGTTCATCGGCATGATCCAGCCGCACGAGGTTTCTGAAACCATTGCCCACACCGGCCCGGCGGTAGACCCGGCGTATGTACGGGTGTTTGCCCAGGCGCACGAACATGCGGGTTTTGACCGCATCCTGGTGCCCGCCAGCGCCACCAGCCCCGACACGCTACTGACGGTGGCCTACGCCGCCTCGGTCACACAGAAGATCCACTTCCTGCTGGCGCACCGCCCCGGCTTTGTGTCGCCCACGCTGTCGGCCCGGCAACTGGCCACGCTGGACAACTACACCAACGGCCGCGTTGCGGTGCACTACATCACCGGCGGATCCGACGAAGACCAGCAACGCGACGGCGACTTTTTGGGCCATGACGAGCGTTACGCCCGCAGCGACGAATACATCGGCCTGCTGCGCCGGGTGTGGACCTCCGAGCAGCCGTTTGACCACGCAGGCACCTACTACCAGGCCAAGGGTGCCTGGTCCGAAGTGAAGCCGCTGCAGTCGCCCTACGTGCCGATCTACTTTGGCGGTGCCTCCGCCCCCGCGCTGCAGGTGGCGGGCAAGCATGCTGACGTGTACGCCCTGTGGGGCGAATCGCTGGCGCAGGCCGGGGACCTGGTGCGCCAGGTGCGGGCCGCTGCCGCGCAGCATGGCCGCACGGTGGAGTTCAGCATCTCGTTCCGCCCCATCCTGGGGGCCACCGAAGCCGAAGCCTGGGCCAAGGCCGAGCAGATTCTGGAAGACACCCGCCGCCTCAAAGTGAGCCAGGGCTTCTCGCGCGGCGGCCCGCAACAAAGCGAAGGCGCACGCCGCCTGCTGGCCGATGCCGCCCAGGGCGACCGGGTGGACGCGCACCTGTGGACCGCCCTGGCGCGCGAGAACGGTGGCCGCTCCAACTCCACATCGCTGGTCGGCACGCCCGAGCAGGTGGCCGACGCGTTGCTGAAGTACTACGACCTGGGCATTACCACCTTCTTGATCCGCGGTTTCGACCCGCTGGTAGACACCATCACCTATGGCCGCGACCTGCTGCCCCTGGTGCGCCAGAAGGTGGCCGAGCGCGAACAGCAGGCGGCGCACCTGGCGCGCAAAGCCGCCTGAGCAAGAACGCCATGAATGCCTCGCTCAACCCCGGCCAGTTGGCCCGCACCCTGGCCGTGGAGTTTGCGGCCCGGGCCGATACCCACGACCGCGACGCCAGCTTTCCGTTCGACAACTTCGCCGAACTCCAACAAGCCGGTCTGCTGGCCCTGGCCGCACCCCGCCCCCTGGGCGGCCAAGGGGCCACGCTGGCGCAGCTGGGCGAAGTGATTGGCGCGGTGGGCTACGGCTGCCCGGCCACCGCCCTGGTGCTGGTCATGCAGTACATCCAGCACCGCAGCATGGGCCAGACGGGCAAGGCAGGCCGTACCTGGCCAGCACACCTGGCCGAGCGGCTGGTGCGCGAGTCGGTGGCCAGCGTGTCGCTGGTCAACGCCCTGCGCGTCGAGCCCGAGCTGGGTTCGCCCGCCCGGGGTGGCCTGCCCGGCACCACCGCCCGCCGGACCGCCGAAGGCTGGCGCGTCACGGGGCACAAGCTGTATTCCACCGGCGCGCCCATCCTGCGCTGGTACGCGGTGTGGCTGCGCACCGACGAGGCCACGCCGCGCGTCGGCACGCTGCTGGTGCCCGCCGGTCTGCCCGGCACCCGCATCGTGGATACCTGGGACCACCTGGGCCTGCGCGCCAGCGGCAGCCACGACGTAGTGTTTGACGACGTGCTGGTCGACCTGGACAACGCCATCGACCTGCGCGAACCCCAGGAATGGGGCGGTGTGGATACCGGTTTGCAGGCCGACATGGCCGTGCTGCTGGGCGCGCTGTACACCGGCATTGCCCGGGCGGCACGCGACTGGACGGTGGAATTCCTGCGCCAGCGCAAACCCGCCAACCTGGGCGCCGCCCTGGCCACCCTGCCCCGCGCCCAGGAGACCGTGGGTGGCATCCAGGCCCTGCTGCTGGCCAACGACCGCCTGCTGGCCGACCTGGCCCGCGACGTGGACACGGGCGTGCCGGTGTCCGCCACCGACAGCGGCCTCCTCAAATCCCTGCTAACCAATAACGCCGTACAGGCGGTAGAAGCCGCGCTGTCGCTGGCGGGCAACCACGGCCTGTCGCGCCACCACCCGCTGCAGCGCCACCTGCGTGACGTGCTGTGCGGGCGCATCCACACGCCGCAAGACGACAGCGCCCGCATTGCCGCTGGCCGCCACATCCTGATTCCTTAACTATCCACATCCACCATGCAAAGACGCACCTTCCAACAATTCCTGTCCGCCGCCGCCTTCCTCTCGCCCGTGCTCGGCCAAAGCCAAACCAGGCCGCTGCTGCGCGCTGGCGACCAAAAAGGCGGCCTGCGCGCCCTGCTGGACGCGGCGGGTGAACTCAAAACCCTGCCCTACGACATCCAGTGGACCGAATTCCCGGCAGCCGCGCCGCTGGCCGAGGCGCTGAACGCCGACGCAGTGGACTTCGGCCCCATCGGCGACGCGCCCCTGCTATTCACCCTGGCCGCAGGCAGCCGCGTCAAGGCCTTTGCCGCCAACCGCTCCGATGCCTACGGCACGGCGGTGCTGGTAGCGCCCAACTCGCCCCTCAAAGATGCCAGCAGCCTCAAAGGCAAGAGCGTGGCGACCAACCGGGGCTCCATCGGCCACTTCGTCACCCTGAAAGCGCTGGCCTCGGTGGGCCTGAAGCCCGACGACATCAACCTGCGCTTTCTGGCCCCGCCAGACGCCAAGCTGGCCCTGACCCAGGGCTCCGTCGACGCCTGGGCCACCTGGGAGCCCTACACCGCCCTGGCCGAAACCGGCGGCCACGCGCGCGTGCTGGTCAACGGGCGCGGCCTGTCCACCGGCCTGAGCTTCTTGGCCGCTACCGACAACGCCTTGCGCGACAAACGCGCCGCGCTGAAAGACATCCACCAGCGCCTGGTGCGCGCCCAAACCTGGGCCACCCAGCACCCGGCCGAATTCAGCGCCAGCCTGGCCCGCATCATCGGCATCCCCGCCGATGCGGCCCGCCTGCAGTTCGAGCGCCGCCAAACCCGCTGGCAGCCCATCGACGCCCAGGTGGTGGCCGACCAGCAGCGCACCGCCGACTTCTACCAAGAGGTAGGGCTGGTCAAGCAGCGACTGGATGTGCGGGACACGTTTGACACCGGCTTTCCCATCACCGCCTGAACGCAAAAAACGCCCCGAGGGGCGTTTTTTTGGGCCTACCGAAATGCCGCTTACAGCTTGGCGATAGACACCTCGGTGGACTTCACCAGCGCCACCACTTCGCTACCCACCTTCAGCTCCAGGTCATTCACCGAACGGGTGGTGATGACGGAGGTAACGATGCCCCAAGGGGTCTCCACATCGATTTCAGACACCACATCGCCACGGATGATTTCTTTGATCTTGCCGCGGAACTGGTTACGCACGTTGATGGCTTGGATGGTCATGGGTTTACTCCTGGTTTGAGAATGGAAAACTACTGAATTGATAGCTGCTCGCGCTTATGAAATAAGCGCTAGAGGCCATTTATGCTTGAATTTTTGGCGTGGAGGAAATGGCCCGCCAACGCCAAAAATCCGCGTCACCAGGAGACTCTAAGTGCGGCGCATCCAAACCCCAACGAATAAAAAGTTGCTTCTTTAGAAGGAAAACGTCGTAGGAGTGCGGCCCCGGCGCATTCCTCAAGAAAAATGACGGGATGCGCGACATGGCCCAGACAACCCAAATCACCGTCATTCCCGCGCAGGCGGGAATCCAGTGCGGCGATGCTTGCGTTAGCGGCATATCTGGATTCCCGCCTGCGCGGGAATGACGATCGACTGAGACAGGTAGAAAATCAAGGAAAATCAGGCGCTAGCGCACGTAGCACCTGCGCAAGCAGCTCATCTTTTAATAGCAAATCCGAATGGATGCGCTACTTCGGCCTGCACTATGGACAGGTTGGAGCGTGGCTAGGACTGACTGATACCATGGGCGAAAGTGAACGGCTCGTTCCGCGCAGTTGAACGTTCCTCGGCCTCGTTGAATCATCGTGTGAGAGGTCCGCTGCGGGCGGCGGATATTAACCACAGATATGGAAATTCATGACGCTAGCTAAGAGTTCTTTTCGCTTCTGGGCATGCGTTGGAATTGCGTTAACGGCTTTATGTACGACATTGCTGGTGTTGCCAACGCTATGGCAGCAAGCACGATTGACTTCTCAGATTCGGGAATTTGGCACTGAAGTACAGGGCACTGTTATCGGGCACGGAGTCACCCGCTACGTGAAACCCTGTCAAACAACATTTGTAGATGTTCGTTATCTGGTCAACGCCGTGTCGTTCACGATTCGTGTGCATGGCTGTGGGGCGACTCCAAAGAGCCTTCCTTTGGGTACGTCAGTGCCAGTTAGATACCTAAAAAGTAGTCCTGCTGCCGCAATTGCTCAATACAAAAACGTCTCCAGTGACTCTCCGAGCTGGCTATCAGTAGGTCTATGGTTGATGGTTTTAGCCTTTTGTTGCGCTTCACCATTCATGTGCCTAGAGCACCGAAAAATTCCTTGACATGATTTGACGAGATTAGGGACCAGCCAACCCGTTTCGGTGAAGGTCCGAAAAGCACCCTGAAATCAAATACAAAAAGTGACTCCAGCCCAGATAGAACTTGCACAAGCAGCTCTCTTTTAAATAGCAAAACCCCGCAAGGCATCGCTGCCTTGCGGGGTTTTGCATTCGGCCGCGCAGCCAGCCTACACAGCCGCCAGCGCCTGGTCCAGATCGGCCAGCAAATCATCAATGTGCTCAATCCCCACCGACAGCTGCACCGTGTCTTCACCCACCCCCGCCTTGGCCAGCTCGACCGGGTTGAGCTGGCGGTGGGTGGTGGAGGCGGGGTGCGTCGCCAGGCTGCGCACGTCGCCGATGTTGACCAAGCAGGTGAACAGGTTCAACGCGTCCAGGAACCTCGCCCCGGCCTCGCGCCCACCGCCCACGCCAAAGGTCAGGATGCCTTGCCGCTGAGGTAATTTTGGGCCAGCGCGTGGTCGGGGTGGTCTTGCAGGCCTGCGTAGCTGACCCATTTCAGGTTGCCGGACGACTTGGGGTGCTGGGCAATCGCCAGCATGCCTCTTTGTTGTAAAACTCAAATGGCCCAATTGAGGCCAAAAATAGGAGTCAAATCGCCTCCCCGCGCAGGTGGCACCTTCGCAGACCGCTCTGGTTTCTGTAGCACGCGGTCCAGAATGCGTTTTTCGATGCGGGCGAACTCGGCGTCTCCATGCCAGCGCGGGCGGGCCAGGGCGATGTTTT
>CANFZJ010000211.1 GCA_947451445.1 Comamonadaceae bacterium | reverse complement strand
TCGGCGTCGCTCAAAAACTCCAGCTTGGTGATGCCGATGCCGTGCTCGCCGGAGATCACGCCGTCCAGGCTGCGGGCCAGCGCCATGATGCGTTTCACCGCCTCGTGGGCGGTTTGCAGCATGGCGTAGTTGTCGCTGTTCACTGGCAGGTTGGTGTGCACATTGCCGTCACCGGCGTGCATGTGCAGCGCGGCCCAGACGCGGCCTTTCAACACGGTTTTATGGATGGCGGTGCACTCGCCCAGGATGCCCTTGAAGGCGGCGCCGGTGAAGATGTTTTGCAGCTGGGCGCGGATTTGCGTCTTCCAGCTGGCGCGCAGCGTGTGGTCTTGCAGCTGCGGGAACAGGGTTTCCACGCCGTCCAGCCAACCCTGCCACAGGGCGCGCACCTCGGCCACCAGGGCTTGGGCCTGGGCTACGCGCTCTTCGAGCAACTCGGGCGAAGGCACATCGCCGTCACCGTCGTCATCGCCCAGCGGCAAATTGCCCTGGCTGAAGAAGTTTTGTAGCGCGTCGCACAGCTCCAGCTTGTTCTTCAGGCTGAGTTCGATGTTGATGCGCTCGATGCCGTCGCTGTACTCGGCCATGCGCGGCAGCGGGATCACCACGTCTTCGTTGATCTTGAAGGCGTTGGTGTGGCGGCTGATGGCGGCAGTCTTTTTGCGGTCCAGCCAGAACTTCTTGCGTGCCTCGGGGCTGATGGCGATGAAGCCTTCGCCACTACGCGAGTTGGCGATGCGCACCACTTCGCTGGTCGCGCGGGCCACATCGTCGGCGTTGTCACCGGCAATGTCACCAAACAGCACCATCTTGGGCAGGCCGCCGCGCTTGGATTTGGTGGTGTAGTCCACCGCTTTCAGGTAGCGGTCGTCCAGGTGCTCCAGGCCCGCCAGCAGCACGCCAGTGCGCTTTTGCTCGGCAAACATGAAGTCTTTGATCTCGACAATGCTGGGCACGGCGTTTTTGGCATCGCCAAAGAACTCCAGGCAGACGGTGCGGGTGTGGGCCGGCATGCGGTGCACCACCCAGCGGCCGCTAGTGATCAGGCCGTCGCAACCCTCTTTCTGGATGCCGGGCAGGCCCGCCAGGAACTTGTCGGTCACGTCCTTGCCCAGGCCTTCTTTGCGGAAGGTCTTGCCGGGAATATCCAGCCGCTCGGTGCGGATCTTGGTTTTTCCGTCGGCCTCAAAGTACTGCAGCTCGAAGCTGGCCACTTCCACGTCGTGGATCTTGCCCAGGTTGTGGTTCAGCCGGGTCACCTCCAGCCACTGGGCGTCGGGCGTCACCATGCGCCAGGATGCCAAGTTGTCCAGCGCGGTGCCCCACAGCACGGCCTTTTTACCGCCCGCGTTCATGGCGATGTTGCCGCCGATGCAGGACGCCTCGGCGGACGTAGGGTCCACCGCAAACACGTAACCACCGCGCTCGGCCGCATCGGCCACGCGCTGGGTCACCACACCGGCTTCACTGAAAATGGTGGCCACGGGGTGGTCCACGCCGGGCAGCGTGCGCATCTCCACCTCGGTCATGGCTTCCAGCTTTTCGGTGTTGATGACCGCGCTGTTCCAGGTCAGCGGAATCGCGCCGCCGGTGTAACCCGTGCCGCCGCCACGCGGGATGATGGTCAGGCCCAGCTCGATGCAGCCTTTGACCAGCCCGGCCATTTCGGCCTCGGTGTCGGGGGTGAGCACCACAAACGGGTATTCGACACGCCAGTCGGTGGCGTCGGTCACGTGGCTCACGCGGCTCAGGCCGTCGAACTTGATGTTGTCGCGGGCGGTCAGGCGACCCAGCACGCGCTCGGTCTTGCGGCGCAGATCGGCCACCTGCACAAAGGTCTTGCCAAACTGGTCCACCGCGGCGGTGGCCGCCACCAGCAGCTCGCCCACCAGGGCGTCGCGGTCGCTGTCGGCGTCTGGCGTGCGGCGCTTGCCTACTTCGTCCAGCCGGTGGTGCAGTGCGTCTACCAGCTGCTTGCGGCGCTTGGGACTGTCCAGCAGGTCGTCTTGCAAATAGGGGTTGCGTTGCACCACCCAGATGTCACCCAGCACCTCGTACAGCATGCGGGCCGAGCGGCCCGTGCGGCGCTCTTGGCGCAGGGAATTTAAAACATCCCAGGCACGGCTGCCCAGCAGGCGGATGACGATTTCACGGTCGGAAAACGAGGTGTAGTTGTACGGAATTTCGCGCAGGCGCACGGCCTCGGGCGCTTGCGACAGCAGGGTGGACAACGCGGTGGGAGCATTCATGGGGAAAATAACCTGGGGTGGGCAGCAGCGCCCATGGGCCTGGGATGACAGTTCGGGTAGCGATTTTAGGGCAGCGGACTTTGACCCTGCCGACAGCAGGTTGCCGGGAAACGACGGAGGAACTAGATAGGACTGGACGCAGCGCCCCCTGTGTCGCCCTCTGGGCGCACAGAGGTGCTTGCGTAAGTCCTGCTAGAACAACACGCGGCTGCGGATGGTGCCAGGCACTTCGGCCAGCTTTTCCAAAGCCAAATCACTGGACGCAGCATCCATATCTATCACCACGTAGCCAATCTTCTCGTTGGTCTGCAAGAACTGGGCGGCGATGTTGATCTGGTTGTCGCTGAACACCTGGTTCACCGCCGACAGCACGCCGGGCACGTTGTGGTGGATGTGCAGCAGACGGTGCTTGCCGGAATGGCTGCTGAGCGCCACCTCGGGGAAGTTGACCGATGAGGTGGAGGTGCCGTTGTCGCTGTACTTGACCAGTTTCTCGGCCACTTCCAGCCCGATATTGGCCTGCGCTTCGATGGTAGAGCCACCCACGTGGGGCGTCAAAATCACGTTGTCCAGTCCGCGCAGGGGCGACTGGAACTCGTCTTTGTTGCTGCGCGGCTCTTCGGGAAACACGTCGATGGCCGCACCCAGCAGCTTCTTGGAACGCAAAGCAGCGGCCAGCGCGTCAATATCAACCACCGTGCCCCGGGCGGCGTTGATCAGAATGCCCCCCTGCTTCATCGCCGCGATCTCGGCCGCACCGATCATCCACTGGGTGGAGGCATTTTCAGGCACGTGCAGGGTCACGATGTCGCTCTGGGCCAGCAAGTCGTTCAGGCCAGCAACCTGGCGTGCATTGCCCAGCGGCAGCTTGGTCACCACGTCAAAAAAGCAGACCTGCATGCCCAGGCCTTCAGCCAGCACCGACAACTGGGTGCCAATGGAGCCGTAACCCACGATACCCAGGGTCTTGCCGCGAATTTCGTACGAATTTTCGGCCGACTTCAGCCAGCCACCCCGGTGCGCCACGGCACTTTTCTCGGGTACACCGCGCAGCAGCAGAATAGCCTCGGCCAGTACCAACTCGGCCACCGAACGGGTATTGGAAAACGGCGCATTGAACACGGCGATGCCGCGTTCGCGGGCGGCTTCCAGGTCCACCTGGTTGGTGCCGATGCAAAAGCAGCCTACGGCCACCAGCTTGGGGGCGTGGGCAAACACTTCGGCGGTCAGCTGGGTGCGTGAGCGGATACCAATGAAATGCGCATCGGCGATCTTTTCCTTCAGCTGGTCATCAGACAAGGCACCGGGCAAGCTCTCGATCTGGCTGTAGCCCGCATTGCGCAGCACCTCCAGCGCAGAGGGGTGCACGCCCTCCAACAACAGAAACTTGATCTTGCTTTTGTCCAGAGAAGTCTTGCGCATGCGGTGCTGAACCCGGAGTGAAAATGGACGGCGATGCTAGCATGCTGCACTGCAACAAATGGCGTGCTACGGAGACACCATTGCCTCCAGCAGGGTTTTGCGTCAGGTCAGTTTGAAGGCCGATACCGCCGCCACCAGCTGCTGCGCCTGCTGGGTCAGCCCCGCAGCAGCAGCAGCACTTTGCTCCACCAAAGCAGCGTTTTGCTGGGTGGCCTGGTCCATTTGCGATACCGCCTGGCCCACCTCGTTGACCCCTGCGCTTTGTTCGGCGCTGGCGGCGCTGATTTCGGTCACGATGCTGGCCACACGGCGGATGGCACCGACGATTTCGTCCATGGTCTGCCCGGCCTGCCCCACTTGCAGCGTACCCTGGTCTACCCGGTCCACGCTGGTGGAGATCAGCACCCGAATCTCGCGCGCCGCCTCGGCACTGCGCTGGGCCAGGCTGCGCACCTCGCTGGCGACTACGGCAAAACCCCGGCCCTGCTCCCCGGCGCGGGCGGCCTCCACGGCGGCATTCAGCGCCAGGATATTGGTCTGGAAGGCGATGCTGTCAATCACGCCGATGATGTCGGCGATCTTCTTGGCGCTGTCGTTGATGCCCGTCATGGTCTGCACCACCTGGTGCATCATTTCGCCGCCCTTGGTGGCCACGCTGGTGGCTCCCAGGGCCAGCTGGTTGGCCTGGGCTGCGTTGTCGGCGTTCTGGCGCACATTGCTGCCCAGCTGCTCCATGGTGGCGGCGGTTTCTTCCAGCGCGCTGGCCTGCTGCTCGGTGCGGTTGGACAAATCTTGGTTGCCTTGGGCAATTTGCACACTGGCGTTGGCCACCTCATCGGCATTGCTTTTGACCGTCCGCACAATGCCCGCAAAGCTGGTCTGCATATCGGCCATGGACTGCAGTAGTTGCTGCGTCTCATCGTTGCCCACTGGCGTGATCGGGACCACCAAATCCCCATGTGCCAACCGGTCGGCCACATCTACCGCATGCGCCATAGGTTGCGTCATCTGGCGTGCCAACCACAAAGCCAGGGACAACATCACCACACAGGCTAGCACCAAGGACGCACCAATGCTGAAGCGCGCGCTGTTCACGCTGGACTGGGCCTGTTCGTTCAGCGTTGCGCCGTTTTCCTGGATGGTGTCCGACAAGGCTTCCATTTCATGTTCCAGCTCGCTGAACGATGCCTGCAGGGCCGGCACGACCGCCTGCGCAGCCTGCACGTCACTGCTGGAGGCCTTGACCACCTGCCCCGCTGTGTCGATGTATTTACGCACCAGCGGCTGCACTTTGGTCAGGGCGCTACGGCTCTCTGCTGTCAGCGCCATACCCTGCAGCTCGGTCAAGGCTTTGGTGAAGGTTTCGGCGTGGTCTTTCAGCCCCTTGTCCGCCTCGGCCAGGCGCTCCGGGCTCTTTTCCAGCGCCCCCATGATGGCCAGTTGCGCATCGCCGCGTACCGCGTCATGCATCATGTCCGCCGACTGGCTGGTCTGCAGCGCCACACTGGCCTGGATAGCAGCCCCCAAGGCCCCGCCCAACTGGGACGTCGCATACAAGCCAATGCCCCCTGTAAGACAAGCGAGCAGTGTGCCCAACAAACCGAAACCAAGAATCTGGGTACGTAGTCGCATAGTTGACTCCACTTGCCTGCCAAAACACCACGAGGAACATTTAGATACACGCGACGCAGTCTATCCAGATATACCGAAGCTGCACAGTATGCAAATACTGTTGCCCAGCCTCGATTGCGTACGACAAAGGGTTTTTCCGGCTTGAGGACTGTCAGCTTCGCGACCAGACTTCACGGCATTGTCATTTTTGCAACCTAGGATTCGTCTCTTTTTCTTTGGAGTTTGCATGCAACTTACCCGCTTGGCCTTAGCCACCGCCCTCGCCGTTTGCACCCTAACCACCGCCCAGGCGCAGACCGAAATCCAGTGGTGGCATTCCATGAACTCGGTCAACGGCGAGTGGGTCAACGACCTGGCCAAAGACTTCAATGCCAGCCAAAAAGACTACAAAATCGTGCCGACCTTCAAGGGCACCTACGACGAGTCGATGACAGCCGCTGTTGCCGCCTTCCGCGCCGGT
>CANFZJ010000210.1 GCA_947451445.1 Comamonadaceae bacterium | reverse complement strand
TGCAAGGCCTGACCACCACCGTCACCACGCCGTCCATCTACGCCGTGGGTACGGTGACGACGGTGGTGTCGTTCATCGTCATGGGGCTGACTTTATTGCTGGTATGGTTCCTCGGTCGAAAACAAAAAAACCGCGCATGATTTCTCCCAGCATCCCCCCCAGCGACAACGAAATTTACGAACGCATCGTCTCCGCCATCCTGGAGCACCGCTTGCAGCCCGGCACCAAGCTGGTGGAAGACAAGCTGGGCAGCGCGTTTGGCGTGTCGCGCACCCGCATCCGCCCGGTGCTGGTGCGCCTGGC
Organism: Comamonadaceae bacterium; assembly: GCA_947451445.1. GTDB lineage: Bacteria > Pseudomonadota > Gammaproteobacteria > Burkholderiales > Burkholderiaceae_C > Rhodoferax_B. Next base: position 5,484 of record CANFZJ010000210.1, on the reverse strand, counting down.
CAATGAACAAATCGTGACCCTGACGCCCCACCGGGGCGCCTGCGTGGCCCAGCCCACCGAGCAGGAGGCGCACGAGGTGTTTGAAGCCCGCCGCGTGGTCGAGCCGCCGCTGCTGGAGCACTTCATGGCCGTGGCCACGGCCGACGACATCGCCACGCTGACCGGCTGCATCAACGAAGAAGAAGCCGCCCGTGTGCGCGGCGACCTGCGCCAGGCAATCCGCCTGTCGGGCGACTTTCACCTGCGCATTGCCGAGCGTGCGGGGCAGCAAACACTGGGCCGCATCCTGCGTGAACTGGTGTCGCGTACCTCGCTGATCCTGATGGCCTGGGGCCCCACGCACAACACCGTGTCGTGTGGCTGCCTGGAGCACCGCGCCGTGCTGGACGCCATCCGCCTGCGCGACGTGGCCAGCGCGACCCGGTTGATGCGGGACCACCTGGGCCACCTGGAGGCGCAGCTGAACTTCAGCCCTGCACCCACCGGCAGCTTTGACCCGGTGGCTGTTTTTGGCGCAGCCGCCTGAGTGATGAAGTCGCTGCAAACGGTCCCCGCATTCCTCCCTCTCCCCCCGGGAGAGGGCCGGGGTGAGGGCTCCCCGATTTCGGCGGCGACCGTAGCAAGCACCCTCACCCCAACCCTCTCCCGCATGCGGGAGAGGGGGTAATACACGGCCCCTCGCATGCGCCACCTGCTCGTCATCAACCCCAACACCAGCGACAGCGTGACCGCGCTGCTGCGCACCCATGTGCTGAGCGTCAGCGCGCCCGACGTGGCGGTGCACACCGTGACTGCCCGGCTGGGGGCACGCTATATCGCGACCGAAGCCAGCTACGCCATTGCCGCCCATGCCACGCTGGACGCCTGGGCCCGCTGGCAGGAGGAGGGCGGCCCGGTGCCCGACGCGGTGCTGATCGCCTGTTTTGGCGACCCCGGCCTGCTGGCCCTGCGCGAATGCAGCGCGGCCCCGGTGACCGGGCTGGCCGAGGCCTCGTTTTTCGAGGCCGCGCAATACGGCCGCTTTGCCATCGTCACCGGCGGGGTGCGCTGGAAGCCCATGCTGCAGCGCTTGGCCCACAGCCTGGGCTACGGCGAGCACCTAGCGCACATCCACACCGTAGCAGCCACCGGGGCCGCGCTGGCCGCCGACCCGGCAGCGGCGCTGGTGCTGCTGGCCGATGCCTGCCGCAGCGTGGCCCGGCAGCACGCGGTGCAGGCCGTCATTCTGGGCGGGGCCGGGCTGGCGGGCATGGCGGCGGCCATCCAAAGCCAGGTGCCGGTACCGGTGATCGACAGCGTGTTGGCTGGGGCCCGCCAAGCGCAGGCAGCGCAGCCCTTGGGCTCCGCGCGCTCGGGCCTGGAAGGCGTGTGGACCGGCCTGTCCCCCGCGCTGCTGGCCCAGGCATTCACGCCCACGTAACGCTATATTTTTAATAGCTGTTAGCGCAGTATTTATATGCGCTAGCGGCCTATTTGGCGTTTAATTTAAAACCGCTGCAACCACCGGCTGCCAGCCCGCCAAAGAAGTTCGTAAGCCCGCAAGAAAATACATACACTTACATTTCGCGGCCTGCCTCTTTCTATTGCGCCGCCCATACCGCCAACCTATGGACGCACCGCACGCTATCTCCAGCCTGACGCCCTTGTCGGAAGCCCTGCAAAAAGACCAACCCCGCCAGCAACTGCGCCGGATGGACACGCTTGCAACGCTGCTGGCGCTGGTGCTGGCCGCAGGGGTGGTGGGCGTGCAGCTGCATTTGCGCGCCGCCCATGCAGACGCTGCGCTGCAGGACGAGGCCGCCAACCAGGCCGACAAGATCAACCAGGCCAGCGTGCACAGCAGCGCCATGGCCACCGCTACCTTGCAGGCGGCCATCAGCTTTGACCTGAAGCAGGTGCTGATCGGCAATATTCTGGGCGACTACGGGCAGGTCTACACCGACTTTTCTACCCTGCTGGCCGCGCCCGACACCCACAACGTGCTGGTGCTGAACCGCCGGGGCGACGTGCTGTCGCAGCTGAACCACGATGGCGAGTCGCCCGAGCTGGGCCATAGCCAGGCGCAGCAGATCTTCTTCCAACGTGCCATGCAGGGCCAGCCGGTGGTGTTTCCGGCTATCGACCTGGGCGACCAGCAGCGCTACTGGTACTTTGCGGCCCCGGTACGCATCGGCACCATGGCCCGCGAACCGGTGGCGGGCGTCTATGCCATCCAAACCGGCGTGGCCGCGCTGGACGCCCTGCTGCTGCAACGCAAGGCCCCGGCCATGGTGGTGTCGCCCCAGGGCGTGGTGTTTGCCAGCAACCGGGGCGAATGGCGGCTGCTGCAGCTGCAAGCCACCGGCAAGACGCCCGCACCCATCCCCAAAGGGCAGTTTGGCGTGCAGTTTTCGTCCGACAACCCGCCCCCCATGCCGTTTACGCTGGACGACCACCGCGTGCGCTGGGACGGGCGCAGCTACGCCGTTGCCAGCGCCCCCCTGGCCTGGGACAACAGCGGCGGCCCCTGGCAGCTGATGCTGCTGGAAGACCGCAGCGCCTGGGAATCACTGGTGGCCCCTGCGCTGCTGGGCGGCGGGGTGTTGCTGTGCAGCGTGCTGGCCTACTACGCGGTGTCGCGCCGGCGCTGGGCGCGCCGCAGCATTGCCCAGCAGCGCAAGCAAAACGCCAGCACCCTGCAAACCATGCACGACGCGGCCCAGGCCTCCAGCCAGCGTATGCAAGACATCACCGATGCCCTGCCCTGCGCCGTATTCCAGATGACCATCGGTGGTAACGGTACGCCCCAGTTCCACTTTGTGGGCAAGCCCATCGCACAGCTGCTGGGCGTGACCGTGCAAGAGCAGCTGGCCAACCCCCGGGCCCATTTGCGGCATATCGACCCGCGCGACCTGCCCAAGGTGCAGCAGGTGCTGCGCGGGGCCCACCACGCAGCGGCGACGCCCTCGTCTTTGATAGGGCTGGAACCCGCCGATGTGTCGCACGAATCGTTGGCGGTGCGCTACCGCGTCAGCCTGGACGGCCAGGTGCGCTGGATCCAACTGGTCGCCGCCGGGCTGGTCAGCGCCACCCAGCCGGACACCCAGGTATGGACCGGCTACTGGCTGGACATCACCAGCACCATCGAGGCGCAAAAAACCCTGCAGCACAACGAGCGCCAACTGCGCAACGTGCTCGAATCGGCCCCCAGCGCGCTGGTGGTGGGCACCAAGGACGGCCGCGTGCTGTTCAACAACCAGCGCGTGACCGAGGTGTTCCACACCAGTGAAGCCAAGCTGGTGGCGCGTGGCATGGCCGCCCTGTTTGCCGACCCGGCGCAGTACCAGCAGGCGCTGGACATGCTGCAGCGCGACGGGGCCTTTTTCAACTGGGAAATGGAACTCAGCTACGGCGACGGCAGCCGCTTCTGGGCCTCGGTGTCGTCCAGCATGGGCTTGTTTGGCGGTGCCAGCGCGGCGTTTGTCTGGTTTGACGACATCACCGCCCGCAAGCTGGCCGCCCAGGCCCTGCAGGCGGCCAAGCAAGAGGCCGAGGACGCGGCCCAGGCCAAGTCCCACTTTTTGGCCAATATGAGCCACGAAATCCGCACGCCGATGAACACCATCATCGGCCTGTCCGAGCTGGCCCTGAAAACCACGCTGGACACCCGCCAGCGCGAGTACATCGACCGGGTGCAAATGTCCGGCAAGCACCTGCTGGGCATCATCAACGACATCCTCGACTTCTCCAAAATCGAGGCGGGCAAGCTGCAGGTGGAGCAGCTGCCGTTCGCCCTGGACGCCCTGCTGACCAACGTAGCCAATCTGGTCACCGAAAAAGCCAGCGCCAAAAACCTGGAACTGGTGTTCGACATCGCCCCCGACGTACCTACCCACCTGCTGGGCGACACGCTGCGCCTGGGCCAGGTGCTGGTTAACTTTGCCAACAACGCCGTCAAGTTCACCGAGGCAGGCGAAATCGTATTGGTGGTGCGCCAGGCCCAGCCGCAGCCGACCGACCTGCCCGCCGGCCGGGTGCAGCTGTACTTTGCCATCCGCGACACCGGCATCGGCCTGTCGCCTGCGCAATCTGCCTCGCTGTTCCAGGCCTTTACCCAGGCCGACGCCTCCACCACCCGCAAATACGGCGGCACGGGCCTGGGCCTGTCCATCTCCAAACGGCTGGCCGAGCTGATGGGCGGCAGCGTAGGCGTACACAGCCAGCTGGGCCAGGGCAGCACCTTCTGGTTTACCGCCAACCTGGGCATCAACCGCGAAGTGGCCCAGCAGGTGGCGGCCAGCTACACCCCCATCGACGGCCTGCGCGCACTGGTGGTGGACGACCACGCCATAGCGCGCGGCATTCTGGCCGAAATGTTGCAGGGCTTGCAGCTGCAGGTAGACGTGGTGGCCTGCGGGACTGACGCCATCGCCTGCGTGCAGCGCCAGTCTTACGACCTGGTGTTTCTGGATTGGCAGATGCCCGGGCTGGACGGCATTGCAACCGCCCGTGCCATCCGCGCGCTGGCGCTGCCGCAGCCACCGCAGATGGTGATGGTCACCGCCTTTGGCCGCGACGGCCTGGTCGAGCAAAGCCAGGCCGTGGGCATTGAGACCCTGCTGGTCAAGCCGGTGTACGCCAGCACCCTGCGCGCCGCCCTGGCCCAGCTGGGCCACCAGGACACCACGCTGGCCGCGCCCACCCACCAGGCCAACGACTACGCCGAAGCGCTGCAACCACTGGCCGGGGCCCGCGTCTTGCTGGTGGACGACAACGAATTCAACCAGTACGTAGGCTGCGAGCTGCTGGCCACCGCCGCGCTGGTGGTGGACGTGGCCGCCAACGGCCAGGTGGCGCTGGACATGCTGGCCAGCACCGACTACGACATGGTGCTGATGGACATGCAAATGCCGGTGATGGACGGCATCACCGCCACCGTCGAAATCCGCAAACAAGCCCGCTTTGCCAAGCTACCCATCGTGGCCATGACCGCCAACGTCATGCAGCACGACCGCGACGCCTGCTTGGCTGCAGGCATGTGGGACGTGATCACCAAACCCATCGTGGCCGACCACCTGTGGGCGGTGCTGACCCGCTGGATGGTGCCGCATGCAGCCGCCACACCGATAGACCTGCCCACGGCCCCGGTGCTGGCAGATACCTGGTTGCCCGAGCACATCCCCGGCCTGGACATGGTGGCGGGCCTGCGCCGCCTGAACGGCAACCGCAAAACCTACCTGAACATGCTGCGCCTGTTTGTGCGCAACCAGGCCGACACCGCCTACAGCATCCAGAGTGCACTGGAAGCCCACGACTGGGACACCGCCGAGCGGCTGGCACACAGCTGCAAAGGCGTCTGCGGCAGCGTAGGTGCGGCGCACCTGCAAGCCTGGGCCCAGGCGCTGGAGGCCGCCCTGCACGCCCGCCAGCCTATCGCCAGCATCCAGCCCCTGCTGGAGCCGCTGGCGCTGCAGCTGCACGACCTGGTGCTGCACCTGCAAGCCC
>CANFZJ010000209.1 GCA_947451445.1 Comamonadaceae bacterium | reverse complement strand
CCCGCCAACACCACTGCCACAGTGGCCCATGCCTGGCGCACTATCGGCACGGCAGACTGCCAGCACCACACCGTGACCGTTGCCACGCCCAGTAGCCAAAGCGCGCACTGCAGCGTGGCCTGAATGCGCGAACGCCCCACCGGATAACTCACCGACGGGGCGTTGTGCATGGAAAGCGGGCGAGTGAAATGTAATTACAGCCGTTTGAACACCAGCGTACCATTGGTGCCGCCAAAGCCAAAGTTGTTCTTCACCGCCACGTCAATCTTCATATCCCGCGCCGTATTGGCGCAGTAGTCCAGATCGCACTCGGGGTCCTGGTTGAAGATGTTGATGGTCGGCGGGCTTTTCTGGTGGTGGATGGCCAGCACCGAGAAAATGCTTTCAATGCCACCCGCACCGCCCAGCAAATGGCCGGTCATGGACTTGGTGGAGTTCACCACCAATTTTTTAGCATTGTCACCAAACGCCAGCTTGATGGCATTGGTTTCATTGGTGTCGCCCAGCGGGGTGGAGGTGCCGTGCGCATTCAGGTAGTCCACCTCATCGGTGTTGAGCCCTGCGTTTTTCAACGCCATTTGCATCGAACGCCGAGGACCGTCCACATTGGGAGCAGTCATGTGGTAGCCGTCACCACTCATGCCAAAACCAACAATTTCAGCGTAAATCTTGGCTCCACGCGCCTTGGCGTGTTCGTATTCTTCAATCACCATCACGCCTGCGCCTTCGCCCAGTACGAAACCGTCACGGTCTTTGTCCCAGGGACGGGATGCGGTGGCCGGGTCGTCGTTGCGGGTGCTCAGGGCACGGGCCGCAGCAAAGCCGCCCAGGCCCAGTGGCGACACCGCGGCTTCGGAGCCCCCCGCCACCATCACGTCGCAATCACCGTACTCGATCATCCGGGCCGACTGGCCAATGGCGTGCAGACCGGTGGTACAGGCCGTGGCAATCGCAATATTGGGCCCCTTGAAACCGAACTTGATGGAGACATGGCCCGAGATCATGTTGACGATAGACGCGGGAATAAAGAACGGCGAGATGCGGCGTGCACCCCGGTTGATCAGCTCGGTATGCGTCTGCTCGATCATCGGCAAACCGCCAATGCCCGAACCGATATTGCAGCCGATACGTGCCGCCTGCTCTTCGGTCAGCGCGTCTCCGGTGAGCAGCCCGGAATCGGCCACGGCTTGCATGGCGGCAGCAACACCCAAATGGATAAAGCGGTCCATATGGCGCGCTTCTTTTTCCGGGATGTAGCTGGTGATGTCAAAGCCTTTGACTTCGCCGGCAAACTTGCAGGAAAAGGGACTTGCATCGAACGACTTGATCAAGTCAATACCGGATTTTCCGGCCAGCAAAGCCGACCAGGCGTCCGCCACCGTGTTACCCACGGGGCTGACGCACCCTAAACCTGTGACGACAACACGACGACGGGACATAATTAATTTGGATTGGTTAGCGACAAGTGCGCTATGAAAATCGCAGCTACCAGCGCATACTGGATGCGCGGGAGCGGCATAAAACCTTGACAGCTGATATAGCACCGGGCACAAAGGCCCGGCGGACAGCCGCCAGCCTGTATTTAGGCCTTCTTGTGGCCGGTCGCGTAGTCGATGGCGTTTTGCACGGTGGTGATCTTCTCGGCATCTTCGTCCGGAATTTCAATACCGAACTCGTCTTCGAGTGCCATCACCAACTCAACGGTGTCCAGCGAGTCAGCACCCAAGTCTGCAACGAAAGACTTTTCGCTGGTGACTTGGGCTTCTTCCACACCCAGTTGCTCGGCAATAATTTTTTTAACGCGTGCTTCGATATCGCTCATAGTTCCCTCTGAGGGTTGTAAAAAAGAATCCGTGATTCTAGCCGGGCTGTTGAATATCCCCTATCCCGGCTACCGTACGAATGGAACGGTTGGATTTAGTGTGACTTATTACCTTGACTTACATGTACATGCCGCCATTTACGTGCAGTTCTTGCCCTGTCACGTAACCAGCCTGGGGGGAGGCCAAATAAGCCACCGCATGTGCCACGTCGGCGGGCTGGCCTAAATGGCCCAGCGGAATCTGTACCAGCAAGGCACTTTGTTGCGCCTCTGGCAGGCTAGCGGTCATATCGGTATGGATAAAACCGGGTGCCACGCAATTGACGGTGATGTTGCGCGAGCCAAGTTCACGTGCCAGCGCCCGGGTCATGCCCGCCACACCGGCCTTGGCCGCTGCGTAGTTCGCCTGGCCTGGATTGCCGCTGGCCCCCACCACCGAGGTGATGCTGATGATGCGGCCATAGCGCTGCTTCATCATCGTGCGCATCACGGCGCGGCTCATGCGGAACACCGCCTTGAGGTTGGTGTCCAGCACCGCATCCCAGTCGTCGTCCTTCATGCGCATGGCCAGCGTGTCGCGGGTGATGCCTGCGTTGTTGACTAGCACCTGTAGGCCACCGTGTTCTTTGGTGATGCTGTCAATCACCGCCTCGGCCTCGGCGGCATCGTTCACATCCAGCCTTTTGCCACTGCAGCCCGGAAACGCAGCCAGCGCCTGGCCGATGGCTGCCGCACCCGTATCGCTGGTGGCCGTGCCGATCACCTTCAAACCGCGCTGCGCCAACTCCAGCGCGATAGCCGCGCCAATGCCGCGCGACGCGCCGGTAACCAAGGCCACCTGGCCTGCAAATTCAGCTGCGCTCATGCGGCGACTCCAGACAATTGGGTTTTAACTTCGGCCAAACTGGCCGGGTCGAACAAGGGCATACCGGTCATACCAGCGTCTATGCGCTTGACCATGCCCGCCAGCACCTTGCCGGGGCCGCACTCCACCAAGGTGGTGATGCCACGCGCTTTGATGGCGGCAACGCACTCCACCCAGCGCACGGGGCCAAAGGCTTGGCGCACCAAGGCATCACGGATGCGGTCTGCATCGGTTTCCACCGCCACATCAATGTTGTTGACGACCGGAATCTGCGCAGCAGCAAACGGGGTGGATGCCAGCTTTTCACGCAGCTTTTCGGCAGCGGGACGCATCAAACTAGAGTGAAACGGAGCCGACACCGGCAACGGCAAAGCGCGCTTGGCCCCGCTGGCCTTGAGCACCTCACAGGCCTTTTCGACGGCAGCCTTGCTGCCCGCGATCACGGTCTGGCCAGGGTCGTTGAAGTTCACCGCCTCTACCACCTCGGCGGAAAATTCAGCACCTAAAGCACGTATAGCGCTTGTCACATCTGCACAACCAGCTATTACTTTAGTAGCATCCAGACCCAAAATGGCCGCCATTGCCCCCACGCCCACCGGCACGGCATCCTGCATCGCCTGGGCCCGAAAGCGCACCAGCGGTGCGGCCTGGGCCAGGGTCAGCACGCCAGACGCCACCAGCGCCGAGTATTCGCCCAGCGAATGGCCAGCCACCATAGACGGCACAGCACCGCCTTCCGCCTGCCAGACGCGGTAGGCCGCCACTGCGGCTACCAGCATCACTGGTTGGGTATTGGTAGTCAGCGCCAAGACTTCTTTGGGGCCATCCTTGATCAGCAGGCCCACGTCTTCAGACAGTGCCTCAGACGCTTCTTGCAGGGTCTGGCGGACCACAGGGTGGTCGCCCCAAGCGTCGAGCATGCCAACGGATTGGGAACCCTGCCCCGGAAAAACAAACGCGAAATTGGTCATATTATTAAATAGTCAAATCTGCCATTGCCGCATATCAAGCAAGCATAGTTTGCTATAAATTCAGAAGCACAGCACCCCAGGTAAACCCACCGCCCACGCCTTCTAGCATGAGGGTGTCACCTTTTTTGATCTTGCCGCTACGCACGCCCACATCCAGCGCCAGGGGAATCGATGCTGCCGATGTGTTGCCGTGCTGGTCCACGGTGACGATGACCTTGTCCAAAGGCAGCTTGAGCCGTTTGGCCGTGCCCTGCATGATCCGGATATTGGCCTGGTGCGGTACCAGCCAATCGATGTCGTCCTGGGTTTTGCCCGCCTTGGCCAGCGTGGCGCGGGCGGCATCTTCCAGCACGCCGACCGCCAGCTTGAACACAGCCTGACCGTCCATCTTCAACAGTGCGTGGCCTTGCACCACACCGCCCGAAACCTGGCCCGGCACGCACAAGATACCGACGTGCTTGCCATCGGCATGCAGGTCGCTGGCCAGAATGCCAGGGGTGTCTGACGCCTCCAGCACGACGGCGCCCGCGCCATCGCCAAACAGCACACAGGTGGTGCGGTCGGTGAAATCGAGAATGCGGGAAAAAACCTCTGCGCCGATCACCAAAGCCTTGGTGGCCGTGCCGGTGCGAATCATGGCGTCGGCCACGGTGAGCGCGTACACAAAGCCACTGCACACCGCCTGCACATCAAACGCGGGGCAACCATTCGCACCCAGCTTGTTTTGCAAAATACAGGCTGCCGAAGGAAACACCATGTCCGGCGTGGACGTGGCCACAATGATCAGGTCGATGTCTTGGGCGCTGAGGCCTGCAGCTTCCAATGCTTTTTGGGCCGCCAGCACACCCAGATCGCTGCAAGAAACGCCCGGATCTGCAAAATGGCGGGCGCGGATGCCAGTGCGCTCCACGATCCAATCGTCAGAGGTCTCCACACCTTGGGCAGCCAGTTCGGCGACCAGGTCGGCATTGGTCAAACGGCGGGGGGGCAGGTAGCTGCCGGTACCGGTAATCCGGGAATATTGTCTCGTCATGCGCTCATGGTGGCGGATGCGTCGGGTGCAACAGCGTAGGCAGAGGCCGCCAATAGCGGGGCTGCGTGCGCAATGCGGGCCTGAACGCGGTCCAGCAGGTTGTTTCGGGCTGCATCATACGCCCGGTGTAAGGCTTGCTCGAAAGCGAATGCGTCGGCCGAACCATGGCTTTTGAAGACCAGGCCGCGCAACCCCAGCAAGGCCGCGCCGTTGTAACGCCGGTGGTCCATTCGCTTTTTAAGCGCAGATAACACCGGATACGCCAATATGGCGGCAAATTTAGTGAACAGATTGCGCGAAAACTCTGCCTTCAGGAAATTGACGATCATGCCCGCCAAGCCCTCGCTGGTTTTCAGCGCCACGTTGCCCACAAAACCGTCACAGACCACGATGTCGGTGGTACCGACAAAAATATCGTTGCCTTCGATATTGCCGACGAAGTTCAAATCCCCCGCTGCCGCCGCTGCGCGCAGCAACTCGCCCGACCGCTTGATGGTTTCGTTGCCTTTGATGGCCTCTTCGCCAATATTGAGCAGGCCGACTGTGGGATTGGCGTTGTCGCTCAGCACCGACACCAGGGCCGAGCCCATCACCGCGAATTGCAACAGATGTTCAGCCGTGCAATCCACATTGGCCCCCAGGTCCAGCACCGTGGTGGCCGCGCCCTTGGCGTTCGGGATTTGCCCAGCAATCGCGGGACGGTCAATGCCATCCATGGTTTTGAGCAGATACCGGGAAATCGCCATCAGCGCGCCCGTATTACCTGCCGACACCGCCGCCTGTGCCGCGCCCTGCTTCACCTGCATGATGGCCACGCGCATGGAAGAGTCTTTCTTCTTGCGCAGCGCGACCTCAATCGGGTCGTCCATGCCGACCACCTCGCTGGCGGCGACCACCGTGGCGCGCGGATGCGTGAATTCGGCCAAGCTCGCAGGCAAGCCCACCAACAGCAGCGCGGCGTCCGGGGTACTGTCCAGAAATTGGCGGCACGCAGGAAGAGTGACACGGGGGCCGTGGTCGCCCCCCATGCAATCAACAGCAAGTGTGATCATGGACGTAGTCGGGAGTCAAAAAAGACAAAGGCCCGTGGCTACGGGTTACGTAGCACCGGGCCT
>CANFZJ010000208.1 GCA_947451445.1 Comamonadaceae bacterium | reverse complement strand
CGCGCAGCTGGGCGACTTCGGCGTGGCCTACAACGCCGAGGCCATCATCGAGCAGTCGCTGCAATTCGACTTCTACGACGGCGGCGGCCTGGATGCCAGCTTCCTGGGCCTGGCCCAGGTGGACAACCACGGCAACGTCAACGTGAGCAAGTTCAATGGCCGCCCGGTGGGCTGCGGTGGCTTTGTCAACATCACCCGCTCCACCAAGAAGCTGGTGTTCTGCGGCACGTTCACCGCGGGCGGGCTGAAGGTGCAGGTGGGCGACGGCAAGCTGACCATCCTGCAAGAGGGCAAGTCGCGCAAGTTCATCGACAAGGTAGAGCAAGTTACCTTCAACGGCCATGACGCCGCACTGCGCCAGCAAGACGTGCTGTTTGTCACCGAACGCGCCGTGCTCAAGCTCACCGCCGACGGCCTGGAGCTGACCGAGATCGCCCCCGGCATCGACCTGGAGCGCGACGTGCTGGCCCACATGGGCTTCCGGCCCATCATGCGGGATGTGAAGACGATGGACCCGGGCTTGTTCAGCGCCACCTGGGGTGGGCTGGCCGCTGCGATGGCGGCCAAGGCGGTGCGGGGGTGATGGGGCGGTAATCCGGCGGTGATGGCGTGGCTTTTGCTCTATCGGGCCACGTTTGACTCCAAGCCCGTACGCTGTACGGGGCTTGCATTTTCCGCGAGGTCTAGCTATATTCAATATTCTTGAATCACGAATATTGAATAATGCAACTCAAACCGCAAGACTTTCTGCTAGCCCTCAAGCTGGTGGCGTGGGCGGACCAACGTTGGACTTACGCCAGTCTGGCACTCGCTCTGGGCTTGAGCGCTTCCGAGGCGCACGCCTGCGTGAAGCGGGGTCTGCATGCGGGGCTGCTGCTGGACAACCGCGTGTTTGCCTTGCCCGAAGCGCCCCTGGGCGTGCAGGAGCCGGGGGCTGTTTATCTGTTGCCTAAGCGGCCTCGGCGTGCGCCGCCTGGGGCCATGGCCGATACGGCTGCAGGTAACCCGGCCCGCGTGCACCCGCGCAATTTGGCGGAATTTGCGCTGTTTGGTGCCAAATATGCGTTTGCTGCCGACACCTTGGGCCCCACGGTAGGTGTGCCGACCAGCCACAGCGCACCGGCGTTTGCCGGGGTGTTTGCACCAGGGTCCGACGATTACGTGTGGCCCCACCCAGAGGGCAGTGTGCGTGGTACGGGGCTGGTGCCTCTGCATCCCAGTGTTCCGTATGCCGCCATGCAAGATGCGCGTTTGTACGAGATGCTGGCCTTGTTCGATGCCCTGCGCATAGGCCGGGCGCGAGAGCGAGGCATGGCGGCTCAGCGTTTGCCGACCCTGATCCATCCGCCGCATGCGGGCACAGGTGGGGCCAGCACGCATGGCTAATCCTAATTTAGGTCTGTTGCTTGCCATGGCACAGGCACTGGGGCCGTTGCGTGAGCAGGTGGTGTTTGTCGGGGGCTGCGCCACGGGGCTTTTGATGACCCAGCCTGCCTTGGCAGACATTCGCCCGACGGAGGATGTGGATGCGATTGTGGAAGTCGCCACTCTGGCGGGCTACCACCTGTTGGCGCAAGAGTTGGTCGCCAAAGGGTTTCGCCAGACCATGGAAAACAACACTCCGCCATTTCGCTGGTTTTGGCGGCGCATGCAACTGGATTTGGTGCCGTTGGATGACAAGGTGATGGGCTTTGCCAACCCCTGGTACCGCGCGGGTTTTGAGGCGGCGGTGCGTGCCGAGCCAGAGCCTGGCTTGTGGCTGCGCCATCTGTCCGCGCCGTACTTCTTGGCCACCAAGTTCGAGGCATTCAAAGACCGGGGGCAGGGTGATGTCTACCTGAGCCATGATCTGGAGGACATCATCACCGTGGTGGACGGCCGGGCAGAGCTGCTGGCTGAACTGGCCGAGGCACCAGCCGATGTGCGCAGCTATGTCGCCCGCCAAATAGGTGCGTTGCTGGTACACCCGGAGTTTTTGAACGCCTTGCCCGGCATCGTTGCGCACAGCACGCGTACGGGCCAGGTGTTGCGGCGTCTGCAGACAATCGCAGCGTTGGCCACTGCGAACTTATAACCGCCCATGGCGGCCATTTCCTCCCTCACCCTCCTGCGTGACTGGGTACTGTTTGCACCACTTACTATCAAATAAATAGCTGCCTGCGCCGATGGAATATGCGCCAGCGGCCTATTTCTTATAAATCCAGCACCAGCATGGCCGACTTGGCGCGGGAGCAGCAGGGCAGGAACTGGTCGTTGGCGGCTTGCTCTTCGGGGGTCAGGTACTGGTCTTTGTGGTCGATTTCGCCGTCCAGCACGCGGGTCAGGCAGGTGCCGCACACGCCTTGCTCGCAGGACATCTGGATGTCCACCCCCGCTGCCGACAGGGCCTGGACCACGGTTTTGTCCGGCGGTATCCAGATGACCTGGCCGGTGCTGGCAATTTTGACTTCAAAGCTGGCGTCACTGGCCGCATGGACCACCGTGCCGCCAAAGAACTCGTAGTGCAGCTGGCTCTCGGGCCAGCCCTGGGCGCGGGCTGTGCCCAGTACCGCGTCCATGAAGCCCTTGGGTCCGCAGACGTACAGGTGCAGGCCGCTTTCCGGTTCTGCCAGCAGGTCGGGCAGGCTGAGTGCCTGGGCGTTGCCGCCATCGTCAAAGTGAAAGTGCACTTTGTTTTGGAAGGCCGATGCCTTGATGCGCGCATAAAACGCGGTGGCCTCTTGCGAACGGGTGCAGTAGTGCATCTCGAACGTCGCGCCGGTGCGGTGCAGGTGCTCGGCCATGCACAGGATGGGCGTGACGCCGATGCCGCCGGCCAGCAGCAGGCTGCGCTGGGCGTCGGGGGCCAGGGGGAAGTGGTTTTTGGGCGGGCTGACCTGCAGCAGATCGCCCTCGGCCACCTGGTCGTGCATGGCCTGCGAGCCACCGCGCGAGGCCGGGTCGCGCAGTACGCCCAGCTGGTAACGGCCGACCTCTGCGGCGTCGTTGCACAGCGAATATTGGCGCGTTAAACCGTTGGGCAATTGCACGTCCAGGTGCGCGCCCGGTGTGAACGAGGGCAGGGCGCTGCCGTCTGCGGCGACCAGCTCGAAGCTGCTGATTTGGGCGGTTTCGGCGGTTTTACGGGCGACGCGGACCGAGAGGGTGGTGTTTGTCATGGCCCATCCTTACGCCGTGGCGGCGCTCTGCTCGGCGGCCAGCAGCCGGTCGATGACGCGGCGCGACTGCACGCCACCGGCGTCGATGTTCAGCATCAGCAGCTTGCGGTCGGGGTACTTGAGCAGGTTGCGCTGCTGCTTTTCAAGCATTTCCAGGTCTTCGCTGAAAATTTTGCCCTGGCCCACGCGGATGCTGTCGGTCAGCGCCTGGTCGTCGGGCTTGAACTGGCGCGCCATGCCCCAGAAGTAGTGGATGGAGGTTTCGGTCTCGGGGGTGATGAAGTCCACCACGATGCTGTTGGCCTTGTGCTCGGGTGCGGCGTCGTAGCCGCCCTTGCCCGCGTGGGCCACGCCGACCTCGATCAGCACATGGCTGGGCGGGGTGAAGTGGCAGATTTGCCAGCGGTCCACCGGCACGTCGTCGGCCAGGCCGTTGCCGCGCAACGCCATTTGCCAGAACGGCGGGGCCATGATGTTCTCCATAAAGCGGCTGGTGACCACGTGGTCGCCGTCCACCGTGGTTTTGCAGGGCACTTCGTCAATCTCTTTTTGGCCGATGCTGCTGGAATGCACATAGGTTTCGTGCGTCAGGTCCATCAGGTTATCGACCATCAGCCGGTAGTCGCAGGCGATGTGGAACAGACCGCCACCGTAGGCCCACTCGGGGTTGCCATGCCAGTGCAGGTGGTGGATGGTGGCCGGGTCGGCCAGCGCCGCGTCGCCAGGCCAGACCCAGATAAAGCCGTAGCGCTCCACCACCGGGAAGCTGCGGATGGCTGGAAAGCCGCGCACCCGCTGGCCCGGCATGGCCACCGTCTTGCCGTCGCAACCCATCTCCAGCCCGTGGTAGCCACAGACCAGCTTGCCCTCGCACACCTTGCCCAGCGACAGCGGCGCGCCCCGGTGCGGGCAAAAGTCTTCCAGCGCGGCTACGCTGTCGGGCGTAGGGCGGTAGAAGACGATGCTCTCATTGCAGACCTTGCGGCCCAGCGGTTGGTCGGCGATCTCGTCGGGGGTGCAGGCAACGTACCAGGTGTTTTTGGGGAACATGGGGATTTCCTTCTTGTGCTTAATCAGTATGCTGAATGTGATTCAGTATGCTGAATGATAGGCCACACCTCATCGCTCAAACATAGTACTTACCCTTGTTATTCCGCTGAATCCGCTTGCGGTAGCTGCACAAACTTGCGTAGCAGGCGCATGAATTCACGCTGCTCTTCCGGGGCCAGGTGGGCCATCAGGCCCTGGACCATCGCCTCTGCGCCAGGCCGCAGCGCTTCCAGCACCTCGGCACCTGCGGCGGTGAGCGACAGGCGGCGCTGGCGGCGCGGCAGCACTTCGCGCAGGATCCAGCCCTTGGCGTCCAGCCGGGCGGCGATGTCGGCGGTGGTGGAGGTGTCCAGCGCAATCAGCTGCGCCAGCGTTACCTGGTCGATGCCCGGCGTTTCCGCCAAGGTGCGCAGCACGGCGTACTGGATCGGCGTGACATGCCGCCCGTGTACATCGTGAAAGTGCGACACCGCCATCTGCTGCGCCCGCCGAATCAGGTGGCCGGGCTCGTCTTGCAGGGTGGGGGGCGGTGTGGGGGTCATGGGGCGGGTGAAAGGTGGTCGGGCGGTGCGCATTGTCCGCGCTCTACCCACTGCACCGCATCGCCCGTCGCAAACCCCAGCCAGCGCCGCGCTGCGGCCTGCAGCGTGGCGGGGTCGCCGGTGGTGACCAGTTCCACCCGGCCGGGGCCGGTGGTGTTGAGCGTAGCGGCCTGTTCCAGCAGGTGCTGGGTACGGCGGGCGACGGGCTCGCCGGTGGACAAAATTTGCACCTGCGGGCCGACCAGTTTCGCCAGATGGTCTTGTGCAAACACGTAGTGGGTGCAGCCCAGCACCAGGGTGTCGATTTCACCAGGGTTTATGCCAAATCGGCCCATGGCGCTGATGTAGTGTGCGCAGAGTGCTATTGTTTTTGAGTCGTCGCCAGATGCCACGCTGCGGCTGATGGCATCGGCCAGGCCGTCGCAGGGCTGCACGGCGAACGTGGCCTGGTCGTGCAGGCTGCGGTGCAGGGCTTCAAATTTGGCGCTGGTGACCGTGCCGCGCGTGCCGATGACGCCGACGCGGTGGGTCTGGCTGGCGGCGGCGGCGGGTTTCAGGCCGGGCTCTACGCCGACGATGGGCAGGTCGGGGTGCTCGGCCCTGAGCCGTGCTACGGCGGCCATCGTCGCGGTGTTGCAGGCGATGACCAGGGCTTTGATGCCGTGGGTTTGCCGCAGGTAGGTGGTGATGGCGCGGGAGCGCTGGACGACAAAAGCGTCGCCGCGCTCGCCGTAGGGCGCGTGCAGGCTGTCGTCCAGGTAGACGAAGTGCTCCAGCGGCAGGGCGGCCTGCAGCGCTTGTAAAACGCTGAGGCCGCCGATGCCGCTGTCAAATACGCCTATGGGAGCCTGTCGCAGACTCAAGCTGCAGCTACCCCAATGCCCTTGAACTCACCCGTGGCAATCTTCTTTTGCCATTCGGCGGGGCCGGTGATGTGGGCGCTGGTGCCGCCCGCGTCCACCGCCACCGTCACGGGCATGTCCACCACGTCGAATTCGTAGATGGCTTCCATGCCCATGTCGGCAAAACCCACCACCTTGGCGGTCTTGATGGCTTTGCTGACCAGGTAGGCGGCACCGCCCACGGCCATCAGGTAGGCGCT
>CANFZJ010000207.1 GCA_947451445.1 Comamonadaceae bacterium | reverse complement strand
GGTGCTGTTGGTGAGCAGCAGGCGCACTGCGTGGTCTGCCTTGCTGGCGGGCTGGCGGCGGCCGGAACGGTCGGAGCCAATGGGAGGTGGTTTGGGCTCCCAGCGCTTACCAGATGTGCTGTAGGTGCTATCTTTGTCATAGCGTTTTTTTTCTGGGCGGCTGCCAATCGCTTTGCCTTGCCAGACATCGGTGAGTTCGCTGCCGCTGAGTTGCACGAGGTCGGCGATTTCGCCTAGCAGCTGGCGTTTGAGTGCACCCTCGGGCAATTGGCCCCACAGCGGTTTGGCGTTGCTGGCCAGCAGGGAGCGGCCCTCGGCGGTGTGCAGCTCGCAGCCTTCCCGGGCGGATTCGACCAAGAACCGGCTCAACGGTGTGGCCTCGGCAATGAACCGGGCAAAGGCGTCGCGGCCATGGGCGCGGATGAAGCTGTCTGGATCGTGTTCGGGCGGCAAAAACAAAAATTTGCAGCTGCGTACGTCGGTGGCCATCGACAAAGCACCGTCCAGTGCCTTGCGGGCGGCGCGGCGGCCGGCAGCGTCGCCATCAAAGCTGAACACCACCGCGTCGGTGAATCGAAACAGTTTTTGCAGATGGTCGGCGGTACAAGCCGTGCCCAGCGTGGCTACGGCGTTGGGAAAGCCCAACTGGGCCAGCGCCACCACGTCCATATAGCCTTCGGTGACCAGCACGTAACCGGCGTCGCGCAGGGCGTTGCGGGCCTCAAACAGGCCGTATAGCTCGCGGCCTTTGCTGAAGACCGGGGTTTCGGGTGAATTTAAATATTTCGGCTTTTCATCGCCCAGCACCCGACCGCCAAAGCCGATGCATTCGCCTTTGACGTTGCGGATGGGAAACATCACCCGGTCGCGGAAGCGGTCGTAGCGTTTGTCGGGGTCGTCCTCGCTGGTGATGACCAGGCCGCTCTCGGCCAGCAGCGGGTCGTCGTAGTGGGGGAACACGCCCGCCAGGCTGCGCCAGCCTTCGGGTGCGTAGCCCAGGTCAAATTGTTTGGCGATTTCGCCCGACAGGCCCCGGCCCTTGAGGTAGTCGATGGCGCGGGGCGAGTCTTTCAGGTGTTTTTTGTAGGCCGTGCAGGCCTGCTCCAGTACGTCGGTCAGGGTGTGCTGCTTTTGCCGCTTTTCGACGGCGCGGGCCCGGTCTTCGGGCGATGCCTCGTCTTCGGGCACCTGCATGCCGAACTGTTGGGCCAGGTCGTGCACGGCTTCGATGAAGGTCATGCCCGCGTGGTCCATCAGAAAACGCAGCGCGTCGCCGCTCTTGCCGCAGCCAAAGCAGTGGTAGAACTGTTTGGTGGGGCTGACTGAGAACGAGGGCGACTTTTCCGAGTGGAACGGGCACAGGCCCATGAAGTTGGCGCCGCCTTTTTTGAGCTGCACGTAGCGGCCTACGATCTCGACAACGTCGGCGCGGGCGATCAGCTCCTGGATGAAAGTATGGGGAATGGTCACGGGGGTATTGTCTACGGACGGCATCGGACTTTATGCCCATGCGCCATGGCAACTGCAATGCAAGGTCCAGAAATGCAATCGTAAGTAGGTGTAGTCTGTAACTAAAAAGTGCGTTGTCTGCGAGATAATGCCCGGATGTATTCGCACGCATCCAGGGTTTCACTAGCGCTTTCCGGGCAGGGTGGCTTCGCCCTGCGTACGCGTTTTTAAGATGGGAAAAGCAGTAGCCGAGAACCTATTGCTAGCGAAAAAGCAAGCCGCAGCGTTGCAGCCGACCAGTGCAGCAGGGCCTTTGGCCAGCCGCCGAACCACGGTGCTGCAATTGCCCCTGGACAAAACCCCCGTGTTTTTAAAACCCTCGGAACGGGTTTCGGTGGCACCTTTGCGCAGCAAAGCCGAAGTGCATCCGGTTGCCCCCGTCGCCCCGCTGCTGAGCGTGGAAGACCTGCGCAAGCAAATCCCCCCTGAGTTCAGCACCGACATCTTGCCGCCTGCCCGCATCAGCTACACGCCGTTGGGCGCGCGTGCTTTTATCAGCGCGGGTAGCGGGTCTCCCACGGTGGTGTTTGAGTCGGGCCTGGGCAATGGCAAAGAGGTGTGGGGCAGCATTTTTAACGAAGTCAGCGCCGTGGCCCATGCCGTGGCCTACGACCGGGCCGGCTATGGGCAGAGCGAAATGTCGCAGGTACCGCGTGACGGCCACCAGCTGGTGCGGGAGCTGCGGGCCTTGCTGCACGCCGAGGACATCAAGCCGCCTTATGTGCTGGTAGGCCATTCTCTGGGTGGCACCATCATGAAGCTGTTTGCCAGAACCTACCCGAACGAAGTCGCCGGGGTGGTGCTGGTCGATGCGCGGCATGCCGAGTTTTCCAAGCGATGCAAGCAAAAAGGCGTGAGCAAGCTGCTGTACCAGCCACCGGCTTTTTTGTTCGCTTTGGCCCGTGGCGCCATGCGGGCCGAGATGTCGGCAGTGCCGTTGATCATGCGCCAGGCCCGCAAGGCCGGGCCTTTTCCACCGGTACCGCTGATTGTGCTGGCCCAGGGCGCTGGCGTCAGCAAATGGCCCGAGCGGTTGAGCAAGGTGTGGTCTGCCAGCCAGCGCAACATGGTCACGATGTCGCGCCTGGGCCGCATCAAAATCTGCGAAGACAGCGGCCACAACATCCCACGCGACCAGCCTGACATGGTCGTCACGGCCATCCTCAGTGTGGTGGCCGCGGCCCGCTACGCCGAGGCGCGTGCCAAGCGCCAAAACGATTTGCTATCTAATCAATAGCTGCTAGCACAGGTGCTGCCTGCGCTAGCAGCTGTTTTTATTCAGATTCGCCAATCCCACCCACCACCTGACTGAAACCGCCGTCCACGTAGGTGATTTCGGCGCTCACACCGGCGGCCAGGTCACTCATCAAGAACGCGGCCACATTGCCCACGTCTTCAATCGTCACATTACGGCGGATGGGGTTCATGGCGGTGGCCTTGAGCATCTTGCCGAAGTCCTTGATGCCGCTGGCGGCCAGGGTCTTGATCGGCCCGGCGCTAATGCCGTTGACGCGGATGCCCTTGGGGCCGACCGACTCGGCCAGGTAGCGCACGCTGGCTTCCAGCGATGCCTTGGCCAGGCCCATGGTGTTGTAGTTGGGCAGCACGCGCAGGGCACCCAGGTAGGTCAGCGTCAGCAGGGCCGAGTCCTTGTTCAGGTAGGGCAGGGCGGCCTTGGCCATGGCTGGGAAGCTGTAGGCACTGATGTCGTGCGCTACCTTGAAGCTTTCGCGGCTCAGGCCTTCCAGAAAGTCGCCGGTGATGCACTCACGCGGGGCAAAACCGATGCTGTGCACAAAACCGTCAAACGTAGGCCAGGTCTGCGCCAAGTCGGTAAACAGCTTGTCGATTTGCGCGTCATCGCCCACGTCGCAGTCAAAAATGAGCTTGGAGTCGAAATCGGCGGCAAATTCGGTGATGCGGTCTTTAAAGCGCTCACCCACGTAGCTGAACGCCAACTCGGCACCCTGCGCACGGCAGGCCTTGGCGATGCCGTAGGCGATGGAGCGGTTGCTCAGTACACCGGTGATCAACAGTTTTTTGCCAGCAAGAAATCCCATGACGCAGTCTCCCAAAAAGGTGGCAACTTGCCCCGCATGTGGCTGCGGCGTAAGTCGAAAAAAGTATTGCAGAATTGTCTCATGCGATTTTTGATGGTTTTGGGGGGAATGCTGTGTGCCGCGTCGGCCTCTGCCGCGCCGGGCTATGCGTTGTGGGGCGCGCTGAAATACCCGCCCGGCTTCACCCACTTCGACTACGTGAATCCGGCGGCCCCCAAGGGCGGCGAGCTGCGCTTGGTCAGCAATGTGCGCAGCTCCACTTTCGACAAATACAACCCTTTCACCATCAAAGGCAGCGCCCCCGCCTACCTGGGCGAAATGCTGTTCGACAGCCTGCTGGTCGGCCCCATGGACGAAAACGGCGCGGGCTACGGCCTGTTGGCCGAAGCTGTGAACGTAGCCTCGGACGGCTTGAGCGCTACCTTTGTGCTGCGCCGCGAAGCCCGCTTCCACGATGGCACACCCGTGCTGGCGGCGGACGTGAAGTACAGTTTTGACACGCTGATGGGGCCCTATACCTCGCCGGGCTATAAAACTGCGCTGGAAGACGTGGCCGGGCTGGACGTGTTGGACGCCCACACGTTGCGCTACCGCTTCAAGAAGCCGAACCGTGAATTGCCGCTGACTGTCGGCGGCCTGCCGGTGTTCAGCCACGCCTGGGGCGCGGGCAAGGCCTTTGACGCCGTGGTGATGGATATACCCATCGGCAGCGGCCCCTACCGTATCGGTCCGGTCAATTTTGGCAAAGACATCACCTATGTGCGCGACCCGCAGTACTGGGCACGCGACCTAAATGTGAAGCGCGGCAGCGAGAACTTCGACCGCATCACCGTCAAGATTTACAAAGACAACACCGCCCGGCTGGAGGCGCTGAAGGCGGGCGAGTTCGATGTGATGCGCTTCTTCTCCGCAGGCGACTGGGCGCGCCGGGTGACGGGCAAGCGCTTCGACACGGGCGAATTGGTCAAGGGCGAATTCCAGCACCGCCTGCCCTCGGGCTTTCAAAGCTACGTCATCAACCTGCGCCGTGGCAAGTTCCAAGACCTGCGGGTGCGCGAGGCACTGGGCCTGGCGCTGGACTACGAGTGGATGAACCGGCAGATCTTTTACGGCGCTTACCAACGCGTCAGCGGCTTGTTTGGCAATACCGACTGCCAGGCCGCAGGCTTGCCCAGTGCGCAAGAGCTGGCGCTGCTGGAGCCATGGCGCAAAGAGATCCCGCCCGCCGCGTTCGGCCCCATGTTCACCCCGCCGCGCACCGATGGCGATGGCTCGCTGCGCGCCAACCTGCGCCGCGCCCAGGCCCTGCTGACCGAGGCGGGCTGGACGGTGCAGGGTGGTGTGTTACGCAACGCCAAGGGCGAGCCCTTCACCATCGAGTACCTGGACAGCAACGAGGGCGGTGCCCGCACCGTCAGCCCCTGGGCGCGCAATCTGGAAAAGCTGGGCATCCAGCTGAACTTTCGCCCGGTGGACTTTGCGCTGTACCAGCAACGCTTGAGCAAGTTCGACTTCGACATGACGAGCATGGCCTACCCCGGCACCAACAACCCCGGCCAAGAGTTTGCCGATATGTTTGGCAGCAAGGCCGCCGGCGTGGAGGATTCGGGCAACTACCCCGGCCTGCGCAACCCGGCGGTGGATGCGCTCATCACCCGCATGACTGGTGCCAAAACCAAGGCCGAACTGCTGCCCGCCTGCCGTGCGTTGGAGCGGGTCGTCAGCCACAGCCATGTGCTGATCCCGCAGTGGACCGCCGCTACCCACCGCATGGCCTACAACGCCTGGCGGCTAGAGCGCCCAGCCACTGTGCCCGCCTATTCCCCCGGTGAAACCTGGGCTATCCACACCTGGTGGGCCCAGCCCTTGAAAGTGCGCTGACCATGTTGCTATACATATTGAAGCGCCTCCTGCTGATGGTGCCTACGCTATTTGGTGTTTTGTTGCTTACTTTTGTGGTGGTGCAGTTTGTGCCCGGCGGGCCGGTGGAGCAGTACCTGGCCGAGGCCAAAACCAGTGCGACGGGCGGTAGCGCAGAGGGCGGCGGCTTCAGTTACCGGGGCGGGCAGGGCGTGGACCCCAAGCGCATAGCGCAGATCAAGGCGCTGTACGGTTTTGACCAACCCGCGCACACACGTTTCTTGCAGATGCTGGGCCAGTTTGCGCGGTTTGACCTGGGCACCAGCTTCTTCCAGAACAAGCCGGTGGCGCAGCTGGTGCGCGAAAAGCTGCCGGTGTCCATCAGCCTGGGCCTGTGGACGTTTTTCATCAGCTATTTGGTAGCCGTGCC
>CANFZJ010000206.1 GCA_947451445.1 Comamonadaceae bacterium | reverse complement strand
ACGCAAGTCCCCTGTTCGCCCAGAGGGCGACACAGGGCGGCGCTGCGTAAGTTCTAAGTATATTGCTATGCTAAATATAGCTGCTTGCGCACATGGAATATGCGCTAGAGCCTGTTTTTATATAGGAATGCGTAAACCCAGCTCTGCGGCCAGTTGGGTGTAGCTGTGGACCTGCGCATGCACAAAGTCTGCCAAGGCTTTGCCGGTCATGGGGGCCGCGTAGAGGCCGTATTGGGCCTGCATCTGGGCAAACTCCGGCAGGGCCATGCGGGTCTGGAAGAACTCCGTCCACTGCCGAAACGCATCGTCGCCTACGTTTTTGCCTAGATAGACGCCCCGAATGACGGGCCACACCAGCGGTATGCCTTGCTCCCGCGCGGTGGGAATGTTGGCACGTTTGCCGGGCAGCCGGGTGTCCGACAGGATGGCGATCAGCCGGATTTTTGCGCCTGCGTCGAGTGCCTGCAAGGCTTCGGCCGCGTCGCCGCAAAACACGCTGACGTGTTTGCCCTGCAGTGCGGCAAGGGCTTCGCCGCCGCCTTCAAAGGACACAAAGCGCATGCTTTTGTGGTCTTGTCCCGCGGCCTTGACCAGCAGTGCGGCTTTAACCCAGTCTTGGCTGCCTACTGTGCCGCCCGCCCCGAAGACCACTCGCCCCAGGTCGCGCTGCAGCTGCAGCACCAGGTCGGGCAGGGTGCGGATGGGCGAATCCGCAGGCACGGCGATGGCACCGTAGTCGGTGCCCACCGCTGCCAGCCAGCGCACGTCGCTCGCTGTGTGGGGGCCAAATTTGCCCTGCGCTAGGTTGAGCAACGACCCGCTGGAGAAGGCAACCAGTGCGTTCGGGTTGGGCAGCTGCCCCGTCACCATGCGGTCAAAGGCCACGGCACCAATGCCGCCAGGCAGGTAGCGGATGGCCAGCGGCTTGCCGCGCCCGGGCTTGTGCGCCACCAGGCGCTCCACCAGCTTGCAGGTCAGGTCAAAGCCGCCGCCCACCTTGGCCGGGACGATGCATTCGGGCGCGTCCAGCACATCGGCACGGGCGGTGACGGCCATCTGCCACAGGGGCAGGGCGGTGCACCATTGCAGCAGCTGGCGGCGTGGGGCGGCGTAACTCATGCGGCCACCGTACCCGTTCGGCGGGGCCACCAGATGCGTGCATGCAGGCCGGGGCTGCCGTCCGGGCGGTCGTCCAGTTGCAGGCGGCCACCATGCTTTTCGGCGATGGAGCGGGCTATTGCCAGACCCAGGCCGGAGCCGGACGGCTCTTGCACGTTTTTCGCGCTTGTGCGCATGAAGCGCTGGCCCAGCTTGGTACGTTCCACGGCGCCAAGCCCCGGGCCGTTGTCCGTCACCCCCAGGCTCCAGCCGGTGGCATCCGCCGTGTGCAGGACGGTGATTTCTCCGCCCGGTGGTGTGTAGGCCACCGCGTTGGCCACCAGGTTCAGCAAGGCTTCACGCAGAAAGTCGGGGTCGCCGAGTGCCTCTGCGGCCGGGCTGGCCAGGCTGGCGCCCAGGTCAATGTCTTTTTTGCGCGCCTGGGGCAGGCGGTTCAACACCACGTCCCGGACCAGGCTGGACAGCTCGAAGGTCTGCCAATGCAGGTCTACGCTGTCGCTGCGGGCCAGGGCCAGCAGCTGGTTGGTGGTGTGGGTGGCGCGTGCCATCTCCAGCTTCAGCGCATCCAGGGTGTGCCGTAGCTGCGCTGGGTCTGGCTCGCCCAATGCGTGGTCGGTTTGCAGCTGCAGCGTGGTCAGGTGGGTGCGTAGCTGGTGCGATGCATCGTCTACAAACTGGCGCTGTCGGCCCGCCAGTTCTTGCGTGCGGCGGATTTGCTGGTTCACGGCCTCGACCAGCGGCTGCACGTCGGCCGACAGGGATGCGCCGTCGATGGGCGTCAGGTCGTCTGCACTGCGGCCACGTACCTGCTGGGCCAGTTTGGCCAGCGGTGCCAGTGCCAGTGTGACGGCGGCCACTACCGTCAGCAGGGTCAGCCCGAAGATGCCGGCATCGCGGTAGGCCGAGCGCTGGACGAATCGGCGGGTGAAGTCCTGGCGGGACTGGGTGCTTTCGGCCACCTGGATCAGCACCGTGCGGGCCTGGCTGGTTGCAACGGGCCGCTCCAGCGCCACCATGAACGCCGCCAGCCGCACCGATTCGCCAAAATAACGGGCGTCGTAGAACACCGGAACGCCTTCCACCAGCGTGCTGGGGGGTGCTGGCAGGTCGGCGCTGCCCAGCTCCACCAGGCCGTCGGACGTGGCCACCCGAAAGTGCACGGCCCCGCTGGCGGTCAGTTCAAAGTATTCAAACAGGCGGTAGGGCAGCTCTACCGACAGCCCGCCCGAGCTGGTGGAAATATTGCCCGCAATGGATTTGACTGCGCCGTACAGAGAGCGGTCGTAGGCCGCGTTGGCGGCGTCCAGGGCGTCGCGGTCGGTCATCCACAGCTCGGCCAGCGTGATGCTGGCCAGCACGGGCAGCAGCAGAAAAAACAGGCTGCGCCGCAGCGGCGCTTGTCTAAATGGCTTCCAGAACATAGCCTAGCCCTCGGATCGTGGCGATGCGCACGCCGGAGTTGTCCAGCCGTTTGCGCAGCCGGTGGACCAGCACTTCGACCGCTTCGGGGTGCACGTCCTGGTCGTCGGGGAATACCCGGTCGATGATTTGCTGCTTGGACATTGGCTCCCCGCTGTGCTGGACCAGCACCTGCAGCACCGCGTGCTCCCGGGGCGTCACGCCCAGCGGTTCGCCGTGCAGCAGAAACTGTTTTTTCGCCATGTCCAACAGCAGGCCGCCACAGGCCAGCCGGGGGTGTTCGGTGCCCCGGGCCCGCCGTACCAGGGCATGCAGGCGGGCTTCCAGCTCGGCCAGTTCAAAGGGTTTGGCCAGAAAGTCGTCCGCCCCCAGGTTTAGCAGGCGCACGCGGTCGGTGAGTGAGTCGCGTGCCGTCAGCACCAGGGCGGGCAGGCGCTGGTCGCGGGCGCGTAGCCGGGTCAGCACCTCTTCCCCGGCCATTCCGGGCAGGCCCAGGTCCAAAATCAGCACGTCATGCCCACCCTGGCGCAGCGCCAGGTCGGCCAGTTTGCCGTCGTGGGCCCATTCGACCTGGATGCCGATGTGCTCCAACGCCTTGCACAACCAGGTGCCCAGCGTGTGTTCGTCTTCAGCAAGTAGGGCGCGCATGGGCCAATGGTAAGGGCTCGGTAAGTAATAAGTTGTGCATTTGGCCGTCGGATTCGGGATGCAGTGCGAGGCGTGGAGCCCGCCGCATAGCTCCGCTATGCAAGGAATTCACAACGACGCAATGCGCCCGAAGCTGGCGAGACAAATGTGCAACTTATTGCTTACCGAGCCCTAAAGGCATCAACCCCGGTTCAATCGGGTTTGATCTTGGCCCGCAGGACCACTTCTTTCCAGCGTTTCTGCTCGGCGGCGATGAACTGGGCGTACTGCGCCGGGGTGTTGCCCACGGCCAGGGCGGCGTCGGCTCCCAGGCGTTCGGCAATGTTTTGCGACTTCATGGCTTTCATGGTTTCTGCGGACAGCCGCTCCGCATGCGCCGGGGCCAGGTTGGCCGGGGCTTGCAGGCCGTACCACTGCGTCATCTCGAACCCGGGGAAGCCTTGTTCGGCCACCGTCGGCACGTCGGGCAGCAGCGGCAGGCGCTGGGCTGACCCGGTGGCAATGCAGCGCAGCTTGCCCGCCTTGATGTGCGGCAGCACGGCCGCTGCGCCAATGGCCGATGCGTCCAGGCGGCCCGCCAGCAAGTCGGTGAGCTGCGGGCCGGTGCCCCGGTAGGGCACATGCAGAATGAACATGCCGGAGGCCATCTTCAGGTATTCAAACGCCAGGTGGCCGGCACTGCCATTGCCTGCCGAGCCATAACTCATCTTGCCGGGCTTGGATTTGACCAGGGCAATGAACTCCTTCAGGTTGTTGGCCGGCACGCTGGGGTGCACCACGTACAGGCTGGGCACCTTGGCCAGCAGGCTGATGGGCTGAAAGTCCTTGTTGGCGTCGTAGTTCAGCTTGTCGAACATGTAGGGGTTGACGGCCAGCGTGCCGATGTGGCCCAGGATCAGCGTGTGCTGGTCCTCGGCCCGCGCCACTTCGCCCATGGCGATATTGCCCGCCGCGCCGGGTTTGTTGTCTACAAAGACGCTTTGGCCCAATAGCTTGGTCAATTCAACCGCTGTGGAGCGGGCCACGATGTCCGAACTGCCGCCCGGCGCGAACGGCACGACAAATCGAATGGCTTTGCTGGGCCAGGCGGCTTGTCCGAAGGCTTGGCGGGCAGTCAGCCCTCCAAGTGCCAGGCCCGTGGCTTGTTGGAGAAAGGTGCGGCGTTGCGCGGATGTGGGATGCATGTGTGTCTCCAGGTTGCTGTAGCCCCGTATGCTGCCTGCAACTGGCTTTCTAAAGGCTTTCAAACAGGGGGCCAAGGCTTTCATTTACCTGGGGATAACCCTTGCCTACGGCCTGAGGCCGATGGCCTTGTTGTGCTATGGTAAATGTAGCTACTGCTGCATACAGAATGTGCGCCAGGAGCATTTTTAACCATAAAATGTGGGATGCGCCCCAGCGGCTGTTTGCCGCGCTGCACAGCTGCATTTTTAGAGTTCTATCTGGAAGATGGCCTAATTTTTCCTACACTGCGGCAGACTCCATTGCGGTATCTTGCGTGCTATGTAACATTCGGACACATGCAGGGAAGCTTCTCCATTTCCAACTTCGGTCCTTTATGACGCAAACCACTTCCTCCCCTGTTTCCCTGCTGATTGTTGACGACAGCCGGGTGTCACGCATGATGATTCGCACGCTGGTGCTGGCCAAGCGGCCGGGCTGGACCTTGGTGGAGGCATCTACCGGTGCCGAGGCCTTGGAAATAGCGGCCACGCGCCCGCTGGACTACTGCACGATGGACATCAACATGCCCGGCATGCTGGGCACCGAGGCGGCAGAACAGCTGGTGCGCGACTACCCGGCGCTGAAGCTGGCCCTGTTCTCTGCCAATATCCAGGAAAGCCAGAAGACCCGCGCGGTCGAACTGGGTGTCAAGTTTGTCGCCAAGCCCGTCAGCGAGAAAAGCGTGACCGAGGCACTGGCTTTTTTTGAAAGCACGCTGTGATACCCCTCACCGACCTCCAACTGGACGCGCTCACCGAAGTGTTCAACGTCGGGGCCGGGCAGGCCGCGTCCAGCCTGAGTGAAATTGTGGGCGACGAGGTGCGCCTGTCGGTGCCCAGCATCCAGTTTTACGACCGGAACGAGGTCAACGCCGAGGTGCTGGCCATGGAGGGCGGTCGCCTGGGGGCGGTACGGCAGACGTTTGGCGGGCCGTTCAGCGTAGATGCATCGCTGTTGTTCAATGAAAAAGGCGCGCTGGAGATCGTGCAGGAGATGATCGGCTCGCAAGTCAGCGCCGAGGACCTGGTGGACTTCGAGCACGAAGCCATGTGCGAACTGGGCAACATCATCCTGAACGCCTGTCTGTCCGCCATTGCCGACATGCTGGCCATCGACCTGGACAGCACCCTGCCCGAGTACTCGGTAGACGACACCGACACGCTGATCCGCAAGCTCACCTCCGACGTAACCCAGCCCGTGGTGCTGGTGCTGCATATCGACCTGACCATCGAACGACGCCAAACCCAGGGCTACCTGGTGTTCCTGCTTAGCGCGGGGTCTTTGGAAGGCTTGCTCACGGCGCTGGACGCGTTTTTGTCCCGGATTTAAGCGCGCTCCGCCATGTCTGCCAGTTCTGTTGAACCGCTGCTGCCTTGGCAGCAGATTGCGGATGCCATGGGCACCGGCCTGATTCTGCTGAACCTGCGGGGCGAGGTGGTGTTCTGGAATGCCTGGGT
>CANFZJ010000205.1 GCA_947451445.1 Comamonadaceae bacterium | reverse complement strand
GGGCGGTGCTCGGCGTTATAGCTGAAGTGGGTGGTGTGTGGACTCAGCTCGACACGCCAGCGGTAGGGCTCGCCATTCGCCTGGGTGGTCCAGGAAGACGGCTCTGCCGCCTGGGCGGCTGCGCTGAACGCAAAACCCGCTAACGCGCACGACAAAATCCGCCGGGGGGTAAAAAAAGAATGCATGGGGTTTGGCTAGAAAAATGGCTAAAAAAAGGGAGGATGACCCACCCCGCCTGGGCAGAATTGTATCGCTACAAATTTAATAGCTACCTGCGCTTACCCCACCTGCGCAGAAGCGTGTTTATTACCGCATTTTCAATGCCTACGCACACAAACCGTTACGCTAGAATCCGCCCGCTCTGCAGCAATGCGGAGTTCCGCTAGGGGTGTTGCTGCCGACAAGGTGGCGACTGAGAAAGTCCCTTTGAACCTGATTGAGGTAATCCTCGCGCAGGGAAGCCTGTACTGCAACGGGGCCCCACTGCCTTCTCGGTGGCGCGTTCACCCGTCTGGTACACGCCCACCTGCCAGCACATTGCATGAAAGCAAACGCATGGCACACACACCGTCCTCGAATAATTCCGCGCTGAACCCGGTCTCGCCAAGCGGCCGTGTCTTTGGCTGGTCGGCCCACGCCGCACTCTGGTTCAGCCTGGGCGTGGGCCTGCTGGTAATGCAGATCGGCGCTTACCTGGTGCCCGCAGTGGGCACCAGGGATGCAATGCTGGCCATCGTGCTCGGCTCGGTCATCGGCGCAGGCCTGTTGGCCTGGACGGCACGCATCGCCTGCGACAGCGGTTTGTCCAGCGCCGGGCTGATGCATGCCACCTACGGCAGCGGCTTTGCCAAACTGCCGGTGCTGCTAAACATCGTCCAGCTGGTCGGCTGGACCACCTTTGAGCTGGTGGTGATGCGCGACGGCACCTCGGCCATCGCCCAGCAACGCTTTGGCATGGCCACCGGCCTGCTATGGCCCACCCTGCTGTGGGGCGCGGTGCTCACGGCGCTGATGGCAGGCTCGATGCTGACCCTGGTGCGCAAATTTATTGGCCGCTACGGCCTGCCGCTGGTGGTGCTGTCGCTGCTGTGGCTGACCTGGCAGTTTGCCCAACAACTGATGGCCGCCGGTGCGCCCGCCTTCTGGCAACGCCCCGGCGACGGCAGCATGGGCTTGCTGTCGGCCATGGACCTGGTGATCGCCATGCCCGTGTCGTGGCTGCCGCTGGTGGCCGACTACGCCCGCTATGGCCGCAGCGGCCGCACCGCACTCAGCGGCACCTGGCTGGGCTATGCGCTGGCCAACATCTGGTGCTATGCGCTGGGCGTGATGGTGGCCACCGTAGCCGTACCCGGCACCGACCTGGTCACCGCACTGTTGCTGGCCCAGGGCGGCCTGCTGGCGCTGGGGCTGATCTTGGTGGACGAGATCGACAACGCCTATGGCGACGTGTATTCGGGCGCGGTGTCGGCACACAGCCTGCTGCCGAACTGGAGCATTCGCCGCTGGGGCCTGCTGATGGCGGTGGTCTGCACCGGCCTGGCGCTGGTGCTGCCCATCCACAGCCTGGAGCCGTTTTTGCTGATGTTGAGCTCGGTGTTTGTGCCGCTGTACGGCGTGATCCTGGGCCGCCTGGGCAGCGACGCCAAGGCCGACGTGCAGCGCCTGGTAGACCCGCTGGCCGCCGGGCTGTGGCTAGTGGGCATTGCCGTGTACCACCTGCTGGCCCAGTACGCGCCACAGTTTGGCTCGGCCCTGCCCACGCTGGCCTTGGTGTTCGCAGCCGCCTGGCTGACGCGCCCCGTGCGAATCACCTACGCACTACAAAAATAATAGCTACCTGCGCAGGTAAAACCTGCGCTGCAGGCCTATTTCTTATAAATATTAACCTTCCAGCACCGCCATGGCCAGCGGTGCAAAACCGTGGTTCAACGGACCCTGGCCGTGCCCGGTATGCACCGCTGCCCCGGCCTGGATCGCGCCCAGTATGTAGGCCCGCGCCCGGTCCACGGCATCCGGCAAACCCAGGCCCTGCGCCAGGTACACCGCCATCGCCGACGACAGCGTGCAGCCCGTGCCATGCCCGTTGTGGGTGGCGATGCGCGGTGAGCGCCATTGCTGGCGCAGGCCATCGGCCAGGCCCAGCACATCCACCACCGCATCACCCGGCAGATGGCCGCCCTTGACCAGCACCGCCTGCGCGCCCAGCGCCAGCAGGTCGGCCACGGCCGGCTCCAGGTCGGCCACACCGTCCACGCTGCGGCCCAACAGCAGGCTGGCTTCGTCCAGGTTCGGCGTGACCACGGTGGCGCGGGGAAACAGCTGCTCCACCAGCACCTGCACCGTCTCTTGCGCCATCAGCCGGTCGCCGCTGGTGGCCACCATCACCGGGTCCAGCACCACGCGGTTCAGCTGGTACTGGTCGATGGCCCAGGCCACCACCTCCACCATTTCGGGTGAATGCAGCATGCCGATCTTGACCGCGTCGGCGCCAATGTCGTCCAGCACAGCCTGCAGTTGGGCCTTTAAAAACGCGGGCGGCACGGGGTGGATGGCGGTCACGCCCCGGGTGTTTTGCGCGGTCAGCGCGGCCAGCGCGGTCATGCCGTAGCAGCCCAGGGCGCTGAAGGTTTTCAGGTCGGCCTGGATACCCGCGCCGCCGCCGCTGTCGGACCCGGCAATGGACAGCAAACGCAGGTAGCGGGGATAAGTTGGTTGGGTGGTCATGGCGAAATTATCAGGCCAGCAATGTGATGTAATTCACGCTTACGGATGAAACAGGGGTGTCTGGCAAGGCTGCTGGACTGAGAAAAACCCTCATACCCGATCCAGATCATGCTGGCGTGGGAAGTTTTTACACCAACGACATCGCCTCGTTTCGTCCACACCCTGAACTGGACGCAACCTTGGCCACCACCATCGCCCCCACCACCACCATCCTCGGCGCAGGCCTGATGGGCCGCTTGCTGGCCCTGGCACTGGTGCGGGCGGGCCACGCGGTGCAGCTGTTTGAAGCGGGCGGGCCAGAGGCAGACGGTGCCGCCGCCCGGGTCGCCGCCGCCATGCTGGCCCCGCTGGCCGAGTCCGCCATTACGGAGGCCAGCGTGGTGCAAATGGGCCAATACGGCCTGCAACGCTGGCCGGAGCTGATCGCCCAGCTGGATGCGCCCGTGTTCTTCCAGCAAAACGGCACGCTGATCCTGTGGCACCGGCAAGACGCCGCCGAGGCCCACCGCTTCGGCCAGCAGCTGCAGCACACCCGCCAGCAACTGCCCAGCCTGCCCGCACCGCACACACTGGATGCCGCTGCCATCGCCGATTTAGAGCCCGGCATCGGCCGCAACTTTGCCCAGGGCCTGTACCTGCCGGGCGAAGGCCAGTTGGACAACCGCCAGCTGCTGGCCGCCCTGCTGCTGCAACTGGAGCGCAGCCCGGCAAAGCTGCACTGGCACAGCCCACGCAACCTGCAAGACTGCCGCAATGACAACGGTAGCGACTGGGTATTCGACTGCCGGGGCCTGGGCGCGCAAGCGCAATGGCCTGGCCTGCGCGCCGTGCGCGGCGAGGTACTGCGCCTGCATGCGCCCGGCGTGAACCTGCAGCGCCCGGTGCGCCTAGTGCATCCGCGCTACCCGCTGTACATCGCGCCCAAGCCGGGCAACATCTTCGTGGTGGGTGCGACCGAGATCGAGTCCGCCGACATGTCGCCCATCAGCGTACGGTCCAGCCTGGAGCTGCTCAGTGCCGCCTACAGCGTGCACAGCGGCTTTGGCGAGGCGCGGATTCTGGAGGCCAACACCCAGTGCCGCCCCACCCTGCCCGACAACCTGCCCGGCATCCGCCAGCTGGCCCCGCGTGTGTTGCAGATCAACGGCCTGTACCGGCATGGCTTTTTGATCGCCCCGGCCCTGCTGGACGTGGTGCTGGAATTTATAGAAAAAGGCCACTCCACGCAGGCACAGCAATGGAATATTGCTATAGAAACGATAGAACCCGCATGAACGTCAACATCAACAACACCGCCCACACCCTGCCCGCCGCTGCCACCCTGGCCGACGCGCTGGCGCTGCTACAGGCCAAGCCGCCGTTTGCTGCCGCCGTCAACAAAAACTTTGTACCCCGCGCACAGTACCCGCACACCGCCTTATGTGAGGCCGACCAGATTGAAGTCATCCACCCCGTGACCGGGGGTTAACTCTCACGTTATGACCATGCCCAACGACCCCTTGATTCTGTACGGCGAAACCTTTGCCAGCCGCCTGCTGCTGGGCACCTCGCGCTACCCTTCGCCCAGCGTCATGGGCGCTGCCATTGAACGGGCCCGCCCGGCCATGCTCACCGCATCGCTGCGGCGGCAAAACCTGGGTGTAAACGTCAACGCAGGTGCCTCCAGCAGCAACGGCTTTTGGGACTTGCTGCGCCAAACCGGCGTGCCCGTGCTACCCAACACCGCCGGCTGCCACGGCCTGCAAGAGGCCATCACCACCGCCCACATGGCACGGGAAGTATTCGACACCGCATGGATCAAGCTGGAGCTGATCGGCGACGACTACACCCTGCAGCCCGACACGCTGAACCTGGTCGAAGCGGCCAGCCGCTTGGTGAAAGACGGCTTCAAGGTACTGCCCTACTGCACCGAAGACCTGGTGCTGTGCCAGCGCCTGGTGGACGTGGGCTGCCAGGCCGTCATGCCCTGGGCCGCACCCATCGGCACCGGCAAAGGCCCCGTCAACCCCTACGCCATGCAGGTGCTGCGTGAACGTTTAAGCGTGCCGCTGCTGGTCGATGCCGGGCTGGGCCGCCCGTCGCACGCCTGCCAGGTGATGGAATGGGGCTATGACGCCGTACTGCTGAACACCGCCGTGGCGCTAGCCCAAGACCCGGTGTTGATGGCAGGAGCCTTTGCCGACGCCGTCAGCGCCGGGCGCAGCGCCTTTCTGGGCGGCGCCATGCAGGAACAGCAGGCCGCCCAACCCAGCACCCCGGTGCTGGGCACGCCGTTTTGGCACCACGCACAGGAGCAGTGATGCAAGATATTCTCAACACCTACAGCGCCATGGCCCTGCCGGTGGAGCCATCGGTCCATACCAACGCCCTGCGCGCCGCACTGGAACTCGGCTTCCTCCCCCACGACGCCAGCACCATCGCCCAGGCCTGGCAAGCCCAGGCACAGCGCACGGGCAACACCAGCGACTGGCCCGATGCTCCCGAAGACTTTGGCCTGCGCCCCTGGCCGCGCCGCGATGCCTTCCCGCCCTGCCCCCCAGCACTCGGCCTGTACGCCGTGCTGCCCAGTGCCGAATGGGTCGGCCGCATGGCCCGCGCCGGGGTTCCCACGGTGCAACTGCGCTTCAAATCCATGGATGCCACCGCCATCCAACGCGAGATAGAAGCCGCCGTGGCCGCGGTGCAAGGCACGCCCGCCCTGTTATTCATCAACGACCACTGGCAGGCCGCCATCCAGGCCGGAGCCTATGGCGTACACCTGGGCCAAGAAGACCTGGACCTGCTGCAGCCGGTGGACCTGGACGCCATCCGCACCGCCGGGCTGCGCCTGGGCGTCAGCACCCACGGCTACGCCGAAATGCTGCGCGCAGACCGCGTGAGCCCCAGCTACATCGCCCTGGGGGCCGTGTTCCCCACCACCCTGAAACGCATGGCCACCGCCCCGCAGGGCACGGCCCGGCTGGCGGCTTACGCCCGGCTGCTGCGCAGCTACCCGCTGGTGGCCATTGGCGGCATCGACACCCACAACATGCCCGCCGTACGGGCCAGCGGAGTGGGTTCGTTCGCTGTGGTGCGGGCGCTGGTGGATGCGGAAAACCCTGAGGCGGCAGCGGCAAAATTGCAGCACTGCTGGCTCAATCAAGGCT
>CANFZJ010000204.1 GCA_947451445.1 Comamonadaceae bacterium | reverse complement strand
GCACGATAGGCGGCCAGGCCGGGTCTTCCAGGGCCCACATTTCGGCCAGCACCTCGCGCTGCTCCTGGCGCTGGGCGGGGCCGTAGGTCAGGGCGTAGACCAGGGCGGCCAGGGCGTGGTACAGGTTGCGCTGGTCACCGGGCTGGGTCCGGTACAGGGTGCAGGCGCGCCGGGCCAGGCGACAGGCCGTGGCGGGTTGGCGGTAGGCCCAAAAGTAGGCAGCGCGGCTGCTCCAGCGGGCTTGCAGGCCGGTGGGCAGCTTGTCGGTGACCAGCGGGGCGGTGGCTTCCCACACGTAGCGGCGTTCACGGCGGCGGTCGCTGGTGAGTGCCTCGGCCAGGCCGGGGGCGATGGCTACCGCCGTTTGGGGGTCGTTTTGGATGGCCCAGGCCAGCGCTTCACGGCCATTGCCCAGGTCGGGGGCCAGGGTTTGGTACCACTCGTCGATGCGCTGATGGCCGCTGAAGAAGCTGTGGTCGGCCTGCTCGAACAAATGCCGCATGGCCAGGGCGTGGCGCTGGCGCAGGGCGGGCTCTTCTTGTGCGCTGGCCAGTTGCTCCTGGGCATAACTGCGCGGCGCGTCCAGCAGGTGGTAGCGGGGGCGGCCATTGCTGTCGGTCTTGCCCCGGGCCATGACCAGGGAGCGGTCTACCAGTGCGCCCAGCACGTCCACCACGGCCCAGGCGTCCAGCGTGCCATCGGCCACCACCTGTTGTGCCATTTCCAGCGAAAAACCGCCGACGAAAACGCCCAGGCGGCGGAATACGGTTTGTTCGGTGGCGTCTAGCAGGCCGTAGCTCCATTCCAGTGCGGCGCGCAGGGTTTTGTGCCGCGCCGGTGCACGGCGGCCGCCGCCGTTGAGCAGGCGCAGGCTTTGGGTCAGCGAACTGGCCAGCTGGGTCAGGCCCAGCAGCGCCACACGGGCCGCCGCCAGCTCAATCGCCAGCGGCAGGCCGTCCAGGCGGCGGCAGATGTCTACCACCGTGGCCAGGTTCTGCGCATTCAGCTCGAAGCTGCGGTCGGCCGCCTGGGCGCGCTGGGCAAACAGGGCGACTGCGCCGTAGTCGCGGGCCTGCTCCAGCGGGGCGGCGCGTTCGGGCAGTGCCAGCGCGTCCAGCCGGTAGACCCATTCGTCGGTCAATTTGAGCGGGGCCTGGCTGGTCACCAGCACCTGCAAGTGCGGCGCAGCCTGCACCAGGGCTTGCAAGATGCGGGCGACTTCGTCCAGCAGATGCTCGGCGTTGTCGATGGCGATCAGCATGGACAGCGGGCGTACCGCTTCCATTAAGCCCTTGAGCGGGTCGCCGTGGCCCGACTGCAGGCCCAGCGCCCCGGCCACCGTACTGGCTACAAATTCAGGTGCGGTTTGCTGTGCCAGGTCCACCCAGGCGACGCCGTGCAGGTGGGCGTTGCGGCGCTCGTGCAGCAGCCACTGGGCCAGCAGCGATTTGCCAATGCCGCCGGCGCCGACGATGGTCAGCAGGCGGTGCTCGGCCATCAGCGAGCCCAGGTTGCTCACGTCCAGCTTGCGCCCTATCAGCGGGGTCAGCACCAGCGGCAGGTGGGTCAGGTTGGGCAGCAGGGTGGCATCGGCGACGTCGGTCACGGGTTCTGGCGCGGCGCTGGCATCGGCCTCCAGCGTAAACCGGTAGCCGCGCCCTGGAATGGTGGCAATGGCCTGCGGCCCCAGTAGCTTGCGCAGGGCCGATACCTGGGCTTGCAGGTTGTTTTCTTCGACCACCAGGCCGGGCCAGGCCAGGTCCATCAGCTCGTCTTTGGACACCACCCGGTCGCGGTGCTGCAGCAGGGCCATCAGCACATCAAAAGCCCGTGCACCGGGTTGGGTGACGGTCCCGTCCACCAGCACCACGCGCTGGGCGGGGCGGACCTCAAAGCGGCCAAAACTGTAGCTGTTTAACAAAAATGATTCCTCGGCTTGGGTTGGCTGCATGGTAACGATGCAAGGACTTTTTTGGGTTTATGCAGAGTTTCAGAAGTTTTCAGCTTGGCTTCAGCTGCCTTCAGGACGCATGGGAGTGAACAGCGGAAAGTCGAGGTCTGTTGTACGAAGGTCGTTTTAGCTTGTAACGAATGAGGCATTGTATGAACCAAAAACTATCCAATTCAATTCCGTACCCTGGTGCGCCCACGCACAACCTGCCACAGCAAGACCCACCCGTGCCGCATTACTTTGACGGCACGGGGCTGCTGTGGATCATGGCCTGTGTGGCGTTTGCGCTGGCAGCGGCGCACTTTTTGCCATGGGCCGAACGGTCGGATGCGCCGCCTGTCGCCACCAAAACGACGCCCAACCTGCCTAAGCCACTGTAAGGGAGCCACCATGTCGTCTTATCCCCAGTTGCTGCGCGTCCTGATCGCCCAAAGTGACACCGAATGCCTGTTGCGCTGCGCCGATGCGGTTGAAGACGACGCACAGATGACCCTGGTGGCGGCCGTGTCCGACGGGGCCGCTGCGGTGGCCATGATGGCCCATTGCATGGCCGATGTGGTGGTGGTGGATCTGGCACTGGCCGACCTGCCCGCCATCGAGGTGGTGCGCCATGCCGCCTGGCACTTTCCGCAGGCAGATATTGTGTTGCTGACCGATTACGGCAACGACGAGCGGGTGCTGGCTTGTATCGAAGCCGGTGCTACGGCCTACCTGCTCAAAGACCGGGTAGCCGACAGCCTGGCGAGCAGCATCCATGCCTGGCGGGCGGGCCAGGCCCCGATCAGCCAGGGCATGGCACGGCGCGTGCTTGGACGTTTGCACTTGCAACCCTACCGCCTTGGGTTGGTGGCAGACGAGCGCACCGACCCGCTCTCGGGCTGCGAGGCAGGCCTGCTGCGCTGGATCGCGCGGGGCATGTCACTGGAACAGATTGGTGCGCTGGCGGCGGGCTCGCAGCACATGGTGCAGACCCATGTGAAGCAGATTTACCGCAAGCTGGCGGCGCGTGCGCAAGGCAAAACGGCATGACCGAGCCGCTGCCGGAAGATGTTTGGGACTTACGCAAGTCCCCTGTGTGCCCGGAGGGCTACGCAGGGCGACGCTGCGTAAGTCCTCATATTTTGGAAGCCAAGAAGGGAGCTCTTATGCATACCGTACCGCACCACCCCATGCCCGCCACCCACCGCGTGCGTGAACAGTGGATTTTCGCGCTGGTCTGGCTGCTGTTTTGCGCCGCCATGGTGGCCATAGGCTTGTTTCTGACGCCCGAATTGGGTGCTGTGGATGCACCAGATGGCTTGCCCCTGCTGCACACCGCAGCCCTCCACGATGACGCGGCGGATGCCGCAGTGCCGATGGCGGCCACCGTGCTGTTGCCTTATGAGCAGCCAGGTACGCTGGTCGCCTGGGCCCACTGAAGCCTGCGCTGGCTCTCAAAAACCCGTGCCTGGCCGGTCACCGGGTCGGTAAACGTGGTGCGGCGGGCCAGCAGCTGCAGCGGGGCGCTGTAGTCGTTATCGGCCGTACTCACCACCTCGGGGTAAAAGCGGTCATTGCGGATAGGTACGCCCAGCGCCGCCATGTGCACGCGCAACTGGTGGGTACGGCCGGTGACGGGCGACAGCTGCCAGCGTGCCCAGTCGCCTTGGCGCTCCAGCAGGGCGATATGGGTTTCTGAGTTCGGCTCGCCCGGTGCTTCGGCATAGCGAAAGAACGGCGTGCCCGGCACCATGCAGCTGCGGTGCACGGCGGGCAGGTCGCCACGCCAAGGCGCTATCGCCTCGTACTGTTTGTGCACGGCGCGCTGCTTGAACAGCGCGTGGTAGGCGGCGCGCTCAGTGGGTTGGATGGAAAACAGGGTGACGCCCGCCGTTTCACGGTCCAGCCGGTGCAGGGGGGCCAGGGTGTCCAGCCCCAGGGTGTTTTTCAGCCGCACCAGCAGGGTTTCTTGTACAAAACGCCCGGCGGGCACGGTGGGCAAGAAGTGCGGTTTGTCCACCACCACCAAGTGCGCGTCCTGGTACAGCACGGTCGCCTCAAATGGGATGTGCGGCTCGGCGGGCAGGTGGCGGTAGTAGTACAGCCGGGTGTGCGGGCGGTAGGCGGCGTCGGGCGGTACGGGCAGGGCTTGTTCGTCCAGTACCAGACCGTCGGCCATGCGTTGGAGCCACACTGCGGGCGCTACGGTGGGAAAGCGCTGCAGAAAGAAGTCGATCACCCGGGGCCAGTGGCCGCCGGGTAGGCCCACCGTGCTGGGGCCTACGCCGTCACGCGTCGGAATCATTCCGCCTCCATTTCAATCCGATATGTCGTTACTTCGCCTTGCCGTATGTCCATGCTGCCTGCGGCTTCGCGCCTAATCTCGTATTGAAATGGAGACGGAATCAGGTGCGTTGAAATACCAGGTCCCACACACCGTGGCCCAAGTTGATGCCCCGGTTTTCAAACTTGGTCAGCGGGCGGTAGTCGGGCTTGGGGGCGTAGGCGGCGGCGGTGTTTTTCAGCAGCGGTTCGGCACCCAGTACTTCCAGCATCTGCTCTGCGTAGTTTTCCCAGTCGGTAGCGCAGTGCAGGTAGCCGCCGGGCTTCAGGCGCGCGGCCAGTTTGGCGACCAGCGGTGCTTGCAGCAGGCGGCGCTTGTTGTGCCGTTTTTTGTGCCAAGGGTCGGGGAAGAACACGTGGATGCCGTCCAGGCAGGCCAGGGGCAGCATGTGGTCGATCACCTCCACGGCATCGTGCGAACAGATGCGCACATTGGTCTGGCCCTGTTCGCCCAGGCGCTTGAGCAGCGCGCCCACGCCAGGGGTGTGCACTTCGCAGCACAGAAAGTTCTTTTCCGGCAGCACGGTAGCGATGTGGGCCGTGGCCTCGCCCATGCCGAAGCCGATCTCCAGGATGGTGGGGGCGCTGCGGCCAAAGGTGGTGTCCAGGTCCAGCGGCGCCGTTGCGTAGGGCAGCAAAAACTGCGGGCCGAGGGTTTCAAAGGCTTTGGCCTGGCCGACGGTGGTGCGGCCCGTACGCAGCACAAAGCTGCGGATGGCTTTGTGCGGGGGGACTTCGGGGGAGGGGGTGGGGGTTGTTACGTCGTTCACAGGACGGGATTGTAGAGAGCACGCCAGCAGGCTGCCCAGCTTGCCAGCACAAGGCCGATGTCGCCGTGACAGTAGGGCAGCCCCAGCACACTGGCTGCGTTATGCAGGGCCCGTAGCGGCTGTGAGTAGTCCAGCGCCTGCGCGCCGTTTTGCTTGGATAGCTTTTCGCCGTTCGCCCCCAGCACCAGCG
Organism: Comamonadaceae bacterium; assembly: GCA_947451445.1. Classification (GTDB taxonomy): domain Bacteria; phylum Pseudomonadota; class Gammaproteobacteria; order Burkholderiales; family Burkholderiaceae_C; genus Rhodoferax_B. The sequence continues at coordinate 817 of CANFZJ010000204.1, read as the reverse complement.
GGGTGTGCAGGTACTGCGGGGTGGGCAGGCCCAGCGCCTGCTGCAGGCGGATCTGGCGTGGGGTGTTGTCGGCCAGGTCCTGGCCGCGTACCACATGGGTGATGCCCTGGGCCGCGTCGTCCACCACCACGGCCAGTTGGTAGGCCCACAGGCCGTCTGCGCGGCGCAGCACGAAGTCGCCCACCTCGGTGGCCAGGTCTTGCTGCTGCGGGCCCAGGCAGCGGTCGTGCCAGTGCACTATGGTATTGATAGCTGCCAGCGCAGGTAAAGTCTGCGCTGGAGGCCTTTTTTCTATATAAAACCGCCAGGCCCGCGCCGGGCGGCCCTGCAGGCCGTGGCGGCAGGTGCCGGGGTAGACCAGCTCGCCATGGCGCTGGCGGGGTTGCTGCTGCGCAATGTCTTTGCGTGAACAGCCGCAGGGGTAGGCCGCGCCGTGGGCCAGCAGCTGGTCCAGTGCCTGTTGGTACAGCGTGCCGCGTTGCGACTGGTAGCGTGGCGGCGCATCCGGCACCAGGCCACAGGCGCCGAGTTGCTGCAGGATCAAGGCGTCGGCTCCCGGCACGCAGCGCGGGGTGTCCACGTCTTCAATGCGCACCAGCCACTGGCCACCGTGGGCGCGGGCATCGAGCCAGCTGGCCAAGGCCGCAACCAAAGAGCCCGCATGCAGCGGGCCCGTGGGGGACGGGGCGAACCGTCCGATGTAACCGGGTACCAAGCTGCTTTTAAGCAATCGCCAGCGCCATTTCCAGGCCGGAAATGAAGGCGTCTTCGACCCGGTGGCCCAGGCACCAGTCACCGCAGGCGCCGATGTTGGACT
>CANFZJ010000203.1 GCA_947451445.1 Comamonadaceae bacterium | reverse complement strand
GTCGCCGTGAACTGAAAACTCAGGGCTTCAAACCAAAGCTACCCAACATCTGCGCAGTTTGCTTTTGCATTTGCTCCTGCATCTGAACAAAGATATTTTTAGACTGCTCCACATAACTACCCACCATGCCTTGCATTAGCGGGGACGGCATTTTCAACATTTGCGCCCAGGCCTCAGGGGTTAACCCCTTGGCTTGCTCACCCATTTTGGATTGCATATCCACAAAGGTTTGCACGTTCTGCTCCAGATACGCCCCCAAGAAACCCTGCATCGTGTTGCCGTAAAAACGAATGATGTTGGCCAGCGCCTGCTCGGTGAACATGGGCGCACCACCCGCCTCCTCTTCCAGAATGATTTGCAGCAGGATGGCACGGGTCAGGTCTTCACCAGTCTTGGCATCGACCACCTGCACGGACTCACGCTGCATGACCAGTTTTTTGACCTCGACCAGAGTGATGTAAGTGGAGGTGTCGGTATCGTAGAGTCGCCGGTTGGGGTACTTTTTGATGACGCGACGCACTGGCGTAGGGCTAACGGAAGAATGACTAGGCACTGCGGTCCTTGGGGGTCTTTTAAAATTGCACTTTACTGCACTGCAACATATTTTAAAAAAGCCACTGGAGCGAAAGTGCTAAGGATTACCCGAACGGACGCACAAAACAAAAAGCCCGACACAACGTGTTGTGTCGGGCTTTTTGTTACCAAAAATTTTGGTAGGCGCGAATGGACTCGAACCATCGACCCCCACCATGTCAAGGTGGTGCTCTAACCAGCTGAGCTACGCGCCTAAGGATGCATATTCGAGAGCGCTAGTATAGCATGGGTTTTGGTGGGTTTTCAAATTTGACTCAACGCCGCCGTGCCGAGCGCACGCCTGCCACCTCTGACACCAAGCCCAGCACCTTGCTGAGTCGTGCGGCGTCAGCCACTTCCACGGTGAAGGTCATCCAGGCCGTACCTTTAATGGACTGGGTTTGTACCCCGGTCACGTTCATCTTGGCTTTGGTGAAGACTTCTGAAATATCGCGCAACAAGCCCTGGCGGTCAGCGGCTTGCACGGCTACGTCCACCGGGTAGACGGCGGCGGCGTCTTGCTGGCCACGGCCCCACTCCACTTCAATCACCCGCTCACCGTTGCGCACCTCCATCTCGCGAAAGTTGCTGCAGTCAGCACGGTGGATACTGACGCCCTGGCCACGCGTGATGAAGCCGCGAATCGCGTCCGGTGGCGCAGGTTTGCAGCATTTGGCCAGCTGGGTCAGTAGCGACTCCACGCCAACCACCAACACGCCGCCCTTGGGTGCGCTGTCGGGGTTGCGAGATTTTTTCAGCAGCAGATAGTCGTCTGGCGACAGCACGGGCTCGGGCGGGCGCAGCAGGATTTCGATGTTGCGCAGCGAATATTCGTCTTTGCCCACCACCTCGAACAAATCGTCAGCCGCCTTGAAGCCCAGGCGCGACGCCAGGTCGTCCAGCTTAGTGGCAGTTTTTCCTTCGCGCTGTAGCAGCTTTTCCACCGCCTCACGGCCCCGCGCTACCGTGCTGTGCAAGGCCATGGCGTTGAACCAAGCACGGGCTTTGGCGCGGGCGCGGTGGCTGACCAAATAACCCAGCTCGGGGTTCAGCCAGTCGCGCGACGGGCCGCCCTCTTTGGCTGCGGTGATCTCGATAGTCTGGCCGTTTTGCAGCGGGGTGTTCAGCGGCACCTGCACGCCGTCCACCTTGGCGCCCCGGCAGCGGTGGCCCAGGTTGGTATGTACGCTGTAGGCAAAGTCCACCGCCGTGCCGCCTGCGGGCAGCTCGACCACAGCAGCGTCGGGCGTCAGCACGTAGATGCGGTCGCTGAACACATCGGCGCTGCCGCTGTGCGGTGCAGCGCCAGACAAGTCACGCTCCCAAGCCAACAGCTGGCGCAATACGGCGATCTTGGCGTCGTATTCGCCGCTGGCCGATACGCCCGCGTAACCCTTGGCTCCCGCTTCTTTGTAAGCCCAGTGCGCGGCCACGCCGTGCTCGGCATGGTCGTGCATGGCCTGGGTACGGATCTGGATTTCAATCGGCAAACAAGGCACTCCGTTCACCAGCTGCTGCACCACCGTGTGCAAAGACTGGTAACCGTTGCCTTTAGGCTTGGCAATGTAGTCGTCAAACTCCTCGGGCATGGGTACAAACTGGCTGTGCACCCAGGCCAGCGCGGTGTAGCAGTCAGGCACGCTAGGCACCACGACCCGCAGGGCCCGGATGTCAAATAGCTGGTCAAAACTGAGCGACTTGCCGCGCATTTTTTTGACAATGCTGTAGATGTGTTTGGGCCGCCCTTGCACGGTGGCACGGACGCCCTGGGCGGTAAGGTCGGCCTCCAGCGTGGCCCGCAGCAACTCCATATTGGCCTCGCGCTCGGTGCGCTTTTCGTCCAGCAGGCGGGCCACTTGCTTATAGGTGTCGGGCTCGGTGAAGCGAAACGCCAGGTCTTCCAGCTCCCACTTGATCTGCCAAATGCCCAGGCGGTTCGCCAGTGGGGCAAATACCTGCAGCGACTCGCGGGCCAGCCGGGGCGACACCGGGGTTTTGCTGGCGGCACAAAAGCGCAAGGTTTGCAGGCGCGAGGCCAGCCGCAGCATGACCACCCGCAGGTCGCGCGAAAAGGCCAGCAGCATCTTGCGCACGTTTTCGGTCTGCGCGGCCGGGTCGTCCACCAGCTGGGCCGAGGCGTCAGCGGCACTGGACAGGCGCTGCACCCGCATCAGCTGGGTGGTCTCCACCGCCAAGTCGGCGAAGTTCTCGCCAAACGCCTTGGCAATCACCTCGCGCGGGCGGTTCAGGTGGTCGCAGGTGTAAACCAGATAACTGGCGGCCTGCATGGCCTCTGAGCCCCCCACGGTGCGCAGGATATCGGCCACGGCGTCGGCGTGGGCCAGGGTGTTTTCGCCCGTGTCCAGCATTTCATCGGCGATCAGCGGCTCGGCAAAGGCGCGGGCGCGGACCAGGGCATTGGCCTGCTCGGGCAATGTCTGGGCGGTAACAGCAATCAGCTCGGGCAGGCGCGGTGCGGGCGGCGTACTTTTCATTCCAGCGGTGGTTCTCAGTTTTGCAAAAAGTCCCGTACCACAGCAACCTGCGCGTCGGCAACGAAGGTGGGTGCATGGCCCACACCGGTAAATTCAACCAGCCGGGCCCGTGGGCCGCGTTGGCCCATAGCCTGGGCGGTAGCGGGTGACAGCAGGTCCGACTCGGCCCCTCGCACCAGCAAAGTCTGTGCCGTGATCTGGTCGTACAGCTGCCACAGCGCGGCCTCGCCCTGCGCTGCAGATTCGGCGCTGAAGGATTTGAAGGGGGCGGCGATGGCCGGGTCGTAGTGCAACGTCAATGCCGGGCCACCATCCAATGGCTTGACCATGTGCTGGCACAAGGCCAGCCACTGTGCAGGGGTGTGCGGGCCAAAGCTGCTGGAGATAGCCCACATCGCGTCCGCCGCCTGCTGCAGGCCGTCAAAGCGCCCGGTATGACCCAGGTAGGTGCTGATGCGCTGCAGGGCATCCACCTGCAGCGTGGGGCCAATATCGTTCAGCACCAGGCGGCGCACCGGCACGGGTAGCGGCAGGCCCGGCGTGCCCAGCACGGCCATGCCAATCAGCCCGCCCATGCTGGTGCCCAGCCAGTCCAGCGTCTGCACCGGGGCTTGGCCGTGCACCTGGGCCAACAGCGCCAGCATGTCGGCGGCATAGGTGGGGATTTGGTAGGCCAGCGGGTCTTGCAGCCAGTCGCTCTGGCCACGGCCTACCACGTCGGGGCAGATGACGCGGACAAACGGACTGAGTGCCTGGGCCAGTACGTCAAAGTCGCGGCCCTGGCGGCTCAGGCCATGCACGCACAGCACCACGTGCGGGTTGGCCGGGTCGCCCCACTGCCAGTAAGCCATGCAGTGGCCGGTTTGCGCAGGCGCGTTGCCCACGGCGGCTGCGCCGGGGCATTGAACGTGGTGGAGAGTGGGTGCGGTCATAAGTCCATCCTAATCCATCCGACCCAGCTGGGATATGTGCGCGGCCTCTGCGCGTAAGGCACGGCTACACCCGGCAGTGGGTGTTTTTTCTTTTGCTACTATTTATGTAGCTACCAGCGCATGCTGTATATGCGCTGGCAGCTTATTTGACCTATAGACGGACTGGAATGCCACGCTGCGCCATGCGTGCCTTGGCCTGGCCTACGGTGTATTCGCCGTAGTGGAAGATGCTGGCGGCCAGCACGGCGTCGGCACCGCCCAGGCTGACGCCATCGGCCAGGTGATCGAGGTTGCCAACACCGCCAGAGGCGATGACAGGCACGCTGACGGCGTCACTCACGGCGCGGGTCAGGGCCAGGTCGAAGCCAGACTTGGTGCCGTCGCGGTCCATGCTGGTCAGCAAGATTTCGCCTGCGCCGCGCCGCGCCATCTCGGTGGCCCAGGCGACGGCGTCCAGGCCGATATTTTTACGGCCGCCGTGGCTGTACACGTCCCAGCCGGGGCCGCGGGTGGCAGCGTCTTCTGCGCTGCGGCGCTTGGCGTCGATGGCGACCACGATGGCCTGGGAGCCGTATTTGGCCGAGGCCGCATCGATCACGTCGGGGTTGGCAATGGCGGCAGAGTTAAAGCTGACTTTGTCTGCACCCGAATTCAGCAGCCGCCGCACGTCTTCCACCGTGCGCACGCCGCCGCCGACGGTCAAGGGGATGAACACCTGCGAGGCCACGGCTTCGATGATGTGCAGGATCAGGTCGCGGCCATCGCTGGTGGCGGTGATGTCCAGAAAGGTGAGTTCGTCCGCGCCCTGGTCGTTGTAGCGGGCCGCGATTTCCACCGGGTCACCGGCGTCGCGCAGCTCCAGAAAGTTGACGCCTTTGACGACCCGGCCGCCGGTCACGTCCAGGCAAGGGATGATGCGTTTGGCCAGCATGGGCAAGACTCCAGGAAATCCAGAAAAAATTAGACGACGCTCAGACGCTGCCAGCCGGTCCAGGCAGCCCCCGCCGCCACGGTGATCGGCGTATCCACCTGCCCGGCTTCCACGCACAGCATGTGCTGGTAGCCGTCGGCGGGCATATCGGCAATCGAAGCACATTTGGTGCTGCCCGGGTTCCAGACCACGGTGTTGGGCAGGTTGGGGCTTTGCGCAATCTGCAGGCGCTGCAAGCCATCGACCAGCTCCAGCGGATGGGCCGCCGCCTGGTACACGCGGTCGGTTTCCGCATCAAAGCCGACCGGGCCGGTCTGCTGGCGCTGGGTTTGGGCCACGTCGTCCCAGTAGGGCTGGCCCTGCAGGCCGTGCAACAACAAGGTCGGCAAGGACTGCACCTGCAAATAGGTGTGCAGCGCCAGCGCAAAGTCCAGCGGCTGGTCGCCCGTGTTGTGCACCGAAAACACCAGTTGCAGCACGCCAGGCTCCAGCACGATGTGCAAACGGGCCGAGAAAGCATGCGGCCACAGGGCCAGCGTCGTGGGGCTGCTGTGCAGGTCCAGGCTGCCGTCAGGGTTCGCCGTCCACGCCGTGGTACGGGCAAAGCCGTGTTTTGGCAACGGGCCGCGCATGTTGAACTGTGGAAAGCACACCGGCACACCACCCCGGATGGCCGCCTGGCCGTCAAAAACCGCCTGGGGACTGAGATACAGCCGCTCTACCCCGCCGCTGGTCCACGACAGCACGTGCGCGCCGTGCAGGGCGACCAGCACCGTATCGCCACCGGGGTGGCGCAGGCGTAAGCAGGGTTGGTTGTGGAAGACCTCTGGGCTGACCAGAAGATCAGACATCGCCGTAGAAGGTATCCGCGCGCTGTTGGGCGGAGGTGAAATCGAGGTCGCCGGTGTAGATGGCGCGGCCGCAGATCACGCCTTCAACGCCTTCGTCTTCGACTTCACACAAGCGTTCAATGTCGGCGATGTTGCTCAAACCACCCGAGGCGATCACGGGAATCGTCAGCGCCTGCGCCAGCTTGACAGTGGCTTCGATGTTGACGCCAGACAGCATGCCGTCGCGGCCGATGTCGGTGTAGATCACGCCTTCGACACCGTAGTCTTCAAACTTCTTGGCCAG
>CANFZJ010000202.1 GCA_947451445.1 Comamonadaceae bacterium | reverse complement strand
TAGACATTCTGCTGAACAGCGAAAAGGTCGATGCCTTGTCGATCATCGTGCACCGCAGCCAGTCGCAGTACCGGGGCCGGGCCGTGGTGGCCAAAATGCGCGAGATCATTTCGCGCCAGCAGTTCGACGTAGCCATCCAGGCGGCCATCGGCTCCGGCATTATTGCCCGTGAGACAATCAAAGCGCTACGCAAGAACGTGATCGCCAAGTGCTACGGCGGTGACATTTCGCGCAAACGCAAACTGCTCGACAAACAAAAACAAGGTAAGAAACGCATGAAGCAAATCGGCTCGGTAGAAGTGCCGCAAGAGGCTTTTCTGGCAATTTTGCAGGTGGAAGATTGATGCAAGTTCTGACTGCACTTATTTTGGCGGCCTTTGTGGGCTACGGCGGTGCCTGGTACATGGGCCTGCTGGAAGGGAATTTTGCCCTGCTGCTGTTTTTAGCCAGCTTGGTCACGGGCCTGTATTGGTTGGCTGAACAGTTTTACTTTTTACCCCGCCGCAAACAGGCGGTCGTGGCGCTGGAAGAAGCCTCCGCCCAGCGGCTGGCCGAACTCCACAAAATGGGCATTACCCAGGTGGACCAGCCCGTGCCGGATGCAAAAGCCAAGTTGCTGATGCAACCCTGGTGGCTGGACTGGACCGCGGGCCTGTTCCCGGTGATCATCGCCGTGTTTTTGCTGCGCTCATTTTTGTTCGAACCCTTCAAAATCCCCTCCGGCTCGATGATCCCCACGCTGCTGGTGGGCGACCTGATTTTGGTCAACAAATTCCACTACGGCGTGCGTTTGCCCGTGCTGAATACCAAGATCACTGACGGCACACCGCCCCAGCGTGGCGACGTGATGGTGTTCCGTTACCCCCCCAAGCCCAGCCTGGACTACATCAAACGTGTCGTGGGTGTGCCTGGTGACGAGGTGGCCTACCTCAACAAGCGCCTGACCATCAACGGTAAGGTGCTGGACACCAAGGAAGTGCCTGACTTCTTCGACGAAGACCAGATGCGGTATTTCAAGCAGTTTGAGGAAAAATTGGGTGACCAACCGCACCGTTTGCTGAATGACGACAGCCGCCCCGCCTTTGTGCAAGGCGCGGACGATTTTGCGTTTCGGCAAAACTGCCAGTACAGCGTCGAAGGCGTGGTCTGCAAGGTGCCAGAAGGCCAGTACTTCATGATGGGCGACAACCGCGACAACTCGCTGGATTCGCGCTATTGGGGCTTTGTGCCCGACAAAAACATTGTCGGTAAGGCCTTCTTTGTCTGGATGAACTTCGGCAGCCTCAAGCGCATTGGCGCGTTCCATTAGCCCTGACAGGATTTATTGCATGCAACACCCCCTCCCATCCCAACAACGCGGCCTGTCTTTCATCGGCCTGGTGCTGTTTGTGGCATTGATCGTTTCGGTGTTTGTCGTGGGGGCCAAGCTGGTGCCCACCGTGATTGAACATCAGGCGATTTTGAAGGCCCTGAACAAAGCCTCAGTCGGTAGTACCGTGCCCGAAGTGCGCTCCATTTTCGACAAGGCCAGCTCTATCGACGACATCAGTTCGGTGTCGGGCAAAGACCTGGAAGTGACCAAGAACGGTGACAAAGTGGTGGTCTCCGTCGCCTACAACAAAGAAATCTCTTTGGTCGGCCCCGCCTATCTGCTCATCAAGTACACCGGGACCAGCAAATAAGTGAATGACGGTCTATTAGCGCTGCAGCAACGCCTGCAGCATGTGTTTGCCGATGGCAAGCTGTTGGTCCGGGCAACCACCCACCGCAGCTTCTCTGCCGACCACAATGAACGCCTGGAGTTTTTGGGCGATTCGGTGTTGAACCTGGCGGTGGCGGGCTTGCTCTACACCCGATTGCGCGATTTACCCGAGGGCGATTTGTCCCGCGTGCGTGCCAACATGGTCAAGCAAGACACCCTGCACCAGCTGGCCATCACCCTGGATTTACCCAGCGTTTTACGTCTGGGTGAGGGCGAAGCACGCTCTGGCGGCCAAAAGCGCCCGTCTATTCTGGCCGACGCCGTGGAAGCCGTGATTGGCGCCGTCTATCTGGACGCGGGTTACCCGGCGGCGGAAGCGCTGGTGCGCCGTCTGTTTGATGCGGTGGAAATCAACCCGCAGATGCAGGCCATTGGCAAAGACCCTAAAACCGAGTTGCAGGAGTGGCTGCAGGGCCGCAAAATGAAAGTACCCGCTTACCGCGTGGTCAGTACGCTGGGGGCTGCCCATCGGCAGACCTTCGACGTGGAATGTGCAATTGCTGAACTCGGCCAGGCCGAGCGCGGCATTGGCGGCTCACGCCGTGCTGGCGAACAGGCGGCGGCTGCTGCCATGCTGGTGAAATTGAATTCAAAAGCCGTCACCGTGAAAGCCCCTAAATGACCGCCATCCAGAACACTGAACCCTCCGACGCCTCTGAAGACGACGCCCTGTCGTCCCTGGAGGGCATGCTGGCCGACCTGAAAAAGTCTGCCCCTGGCGCTGACGCCGACATCTCGGGCCAGCGCTGTGGCTTGGTCGCCATCGTCGGCAAACCTAACGTTGGCAAGTCCACCTTGCTCAACGCTGTGGTGGGCCAAAAGATCAGCATCACCTCGCGCAAGGCCCAGACCACGCGCCACCGCATCACCGGCATCCGCACCCGCGACAACACCCAGTTTGTGTTTGTCGATACCCCCGGCTTCCAGACCCACCACAACAACGCGCTGAACCGCTCGCTCAACAAGACCGTGCTGGGCGCGGTGGGCGACGTGGACCTGGTGCTGTTCGTGGTCGAGGCCGGTAGTTTTACCCTGGCCGACGCCAAGGTGCTGTCGCTGTTGAAGCAAGACATCCCGGTACTGCTGATTGCCAACAAGCTGGACAACGTGCACCGCCGGGCCGAAATCGCCCCCTGGCTGCAAACCATGCAAGAGCGCCATAAGTTCGCCGAATTCGTCCCCATGTCGGCCAAAAATGCCAAAGATGTGGAGCGCCTGTTCGCCATCTGCGCCAAATACCTGCCCGAGCAGGCTTGGTGGTATGCCGAAGACGAGCTTACCGACCGCAGCGAGAAGTTCCAGGCCGCCGAGACCGTGCGTGAAAAGCTGTTCCGCCTCACCGGCGACGAGCTGCCCTACACCTCCACCGTCATCATCGACAAGTTCGAAGAAGAGCCGCCCGCCCGCAAAGGCCAGAAGCGCCTGCTGAAAATTGCCGCCACCATCGTGGTCGAACGCGACGGCCACAAAGCTATGGTGATTGGCGACAAGGGCGAGCGCATCAAGCGCATCGGCATGGAAACCCGCGTCGAGCTCGAAAAGCTGATGGACGCCAAGGTGTTCATTGAAGTCTGGGTCAAGGTTCGTTCCGGCTGGGCCGACGACGAAGCCCGCGTGCGTAGTTTTGGTTACGGAAGCTGATCCAGGCACACCTCCAGGCTGGCGATGAGCCCGGTCTGGGCGTGCATTTTGTCTGACCATGGCTACCAAACGTTTTCACGAAGAGCCCGCTTACGTACTCCACCGCTACGACTGGAGCGAGTCCAGCCTGATCCTGGAGGTCTTCACCCGCCACCACGGCCGCATGGCGATTGTGGCCAAGGGGGTGAAGAAGCCCACCTCCAACTTCCGCCCCATCCTGCTACCGTTGCAGCCCTTGCGGTTGTCGTTTGGCGGCGATGCCGAAATCCGTAACCTCAAGGGTGCGGAATGGGTGGGCGGCCACGTCATGCCCACCGGCGACGCGTTGCTGTCAGGCTACTACCTGAATGAGCTGCTGATGCGCCTGCTGGCGCGCGACGACCCGCATGCTGCGTTGTTCGATGCCTACGCCATCGCGGTGCAGGTGCTGGCCTCCGAGCATGGCGAGGCACTGCAACCCGCGCTGCGGGCCTTCGAGCTGCTGCTGCTGCGCGAAATTGGCCTACTTCCGCTGTTGGACGTGCAAACCCTGACCCTGGAGCCGCTGCACCCTGCAGGCCGTTACAGCCTGGTCGCCGAAGGCGGCCTGCGCCAAAGCCAGGCGGATGACCGCGCCAGCCTCAGCGGCGCGCAGTGGCTGTCGCTGCAGCAATCCCTGCACCCTGGTGCACCCTTCACCGCCATCTTGCGCGCTTGCGCCGAGCTCCAGAGCGGCTTGAAACCCCAGCTGCGCGCCGTGCTGCACTACCATTGCGGCATGGCCACTTTGCACACCCGCCAACTCATGATGGACATCCAATCCCTATGACGCATTCCCCCTGCAAGACGGCGCTGTCCGTCAACGTCAACAAGGTCGCCCTGGTGCGCAACACCCGGCACCTGGGTATCCCCAGCGTGGCCCGCGCCGCCACCCTGTGCCTTGAAGCGGGTGCGCAAGGCATCACCGTCCACCCCCGGCCCGACGCGCGCCACATCCGCGCTGAGGACGTGCAAGAGCTGTCCGCGTTAATGCAGCAATGGCCAGGCCGTGAATTCAACATCGAAGGCAACCCGTTCCAGAACTTGATGGACTTTGTGCGGCAATACCGCCCTGACCAGTGCACCTTTGTGCCCGACGGCGAAGACCAGTTCACCAGCGACCACGGCTGGAACCTGGCACAAGACGGTGAGCGGCTGCGCCCGCTGATCGCCGAAGCCCAAAGCCTGGGCGTGCGCGTCAGTCTGTTCATGGACCCGGTGCCCGAGGCGATGGCCCTGGCCAAAGCCGTGGGCGCAGACCGGGTGGAGCTGTATACCGAAAGCTACGCCAGCGCCCATTTACGCGGTGTGGGCCAGCCCCAGTTTCAACAGGTTTTAGAGCAGTTTGCGCAGACCACACGGGCGGCAGTAGCTATTAATTTAGGAGTCAACGCGGGCCATGACCTGAGCCGTGACAACCTCACCGCCTTTCTGCGCGCCTGCCCCGGCGTGCAAGAGGTGTCTATCGGCCACGCCCTGGTGGCCGACGCGCTGGAGCTGGGCTACGCCGCTACGGTGCAAGACTATCTGCGCTGCATTCAGGCTGCCTGATATGGCCCCCACGCTTGTCACTTCGTGTACGCGCTGCCCCCCGAGGGGGCTGCAAAGTGTCCTTCGGGCGGCCGGGCGGGCACTTCCATGATCTACGGCATCGGCACCGACATCTGCGACGTGCGCCGCATCCGCGCCACGCTGGAGCGCAATGGCGACCGGTTTGCGGAAAAGGTACTCGGCCCCACCGAATTGGCCACCTGGCGCCAGCGCGGTGAACGCTGGCCAGAACGCGGCGTGCGCTACCTGGCCACCCGTTTCAGCGCCAAAGAGGCCTTCAGCAAGGCCGTCGGCATGGGCATTCGCATGCCGATGACTTGGCGCTCCTGTGAAATCATCAACCTGCCCAGCGGCCAGCCGACCATCGTGCTGCACGGCGCGCTCAAAGCCTGGTTTGAACAGCGCCAGCTGAGTGCCCACGTGACGGTGACGGACGAGTCCGACTACGCCGCCAGCTTCGTGGTGGTTGAGAAGCCGTAACTTTTTCACTACATTTTTCATAGCTGCTCGCGCTAGTTCTATCTGCGCTAGAGCCTTATTTGACTAAAAACCATGTCCCAACACGCCCCCCTCATCATCGACATTGCTGGCACTACGTTGACCAAGGTGGACCGCCAGCGCATCCAGCATCCGTTGACCGGCGGCATCATCCTGTTTGCCCGCAACTGGCAAGACCGCGCCCAGCTGACAGCGCTGTGCAGCGCCATCAAAAAGGTCCGCAAGGATGTTTTGATTTGTGTTGACCAGGAAGGCGGCCGGGTGCAGCGCTTCAAGACCGACGGCTTCACCCACCTGCCGCCCATGCGCGTGCTGGGCGAACTGTGGATGCAGGACGCGATGCGGGCTACCGCCGTGGCTACAGCCTGCGGCTACGTGCTGGCCAGCGAGCTGCGCGCCTGCGGGGTAGATTTCAGCTTCACCCCGGTGCTGGATCTCGATTACGGTGAAAGCAGCGTGATCGGCGACCGCAGCTTCCACCGCGACCCGCGCGTGGTCGCCTTGCTGGCCAAGAGTCTCATGCACGGCCTGCTGCTGGCGGGCATGGCCAACTGCGGCAAGCACTTCCCCGGCCACGGCTTCGTCACCGCCGACTCGCACACCGCCATTCCCGTGGAC
>CANFZJ010000201.1 GCA_947451445.1 Comamonadaceae bacterium | reverse complement strand
GTGTCGGGGCACTGTGGGGCTGGTGGCGGGCGCCGGTAGGCACCTTGCGCTGGGATGGCCAGCAATGGTTCTGGACGGTGGCGGGAGCATCCCGGGCAGTGCAGGTTCAGGCCCGATTGGACCTGCAGCGGCATATGCTGCTGGCATTGCAACCTGACCCAGGCCGTCCCTTCTGCTGCTGGGTAGACCGCAGCAGCCTGCCGCAACGCTGGCGCGATTTGCGCCGTGCGGTATATTCGCCCGCCAAGCCCCTTGACCCATCTCTTGCCCCATCCGGTGACGGTACCTTGTCTGCCCCATGACTGCACTGCCACCCTCTGTTGTTACCCCCCCCGCCACCGCGACCGATAGCGACCTGATGCTGGTCGAGCGCACCGTCGCGGGCGACCAGCGGGCTTATGGCTTGCTGGTGCTCAAGTACCAGCGCCGCATCCAGCGCCTGATTGGCCGCATGGTGCGCGATGTGGACCTGGTGGAAGACATCGCCCAGGAAACCTTTATCCGTGCTTACCGCGCCCTGCCCAAGTTCCGGGGCGATGCGCAGTTCTACACCTGGCTGTACCGTATTGCCATCAACACTGCCAAGAAGACCCTGATGGATTTCAAGCGGGATCCCACCGTCTCTGAAGCGGCGATGCGACCTGCTGACGATGAGGATGAAACTTACTACCGCAAAAACGAACCAACCAGTTCGGAAACCCCGGACTCGGTGCTGGCGGCCAAGCAAATATCGGCCGCCGTGAACGAGGCCATGGAGGCTTTGCCCGAAGATTTGCGCCAGGCGGTGACTCTGCGTGAGATCGAAGGCATGAGCTATGAGGACATTGCGGAAATGATGCAATGCCCGATTGGCACGGTGCGGTCGCGGATTTTCAGGGCGCGCGAGGCCATTTCGGCCCGGGTCAAGCCGCTGTTGGACAACCAGTCCGGCAAACGTTGGTAGGTAGGAAAGATTGGAGAGCAAGGTGATGCAGATGGCGACAGAACACGATAACAACCCGCAAGACGCACTGTCGGCACTGGCCGATGGGCAGCTGCGTGGGCAGGCTTTCGCCCAGGCGGTCGAGCTGGTGACCCGTGAACCCGAAGCCCAGGCTACTTGGCACGCCTACCACGTGGTGGGCGATGCGTTGCGGTCTGAAGATCTCGCATCCAGCACCGATGACCTGGCATTTTTGGCCCGCTTCCAGAGCCGATTGGCACAGGAGCCCACGCTGGTGCCCGTTGTGAATGCTGCGAATTTAATAGCTATCAACGCATACAAATCAAGCGCTACAGCCGTATTTGATGATGATATTGTGGACCCGGCCGCCAACGCCCCCCGTTTTGCCTGGAGGATGGTGGCGGGCTTGGCCTCGCTGGTGGCGGTTGTGGCGGTAGGCTGGAATGTGGCGGGCCGCTTAGGCATGGCTGCGCCGCAGGCAGAGTTGGCCAAGTTGGAGCCCAGCCCCCCCGTGGTGTTGGCCAGTGGCGAGCCCCGGGTCATGCTGCGGGACGCCCGGCTGGATGCGCTGCTGGCGGCGCACAAGCAGTTTGGTGGCGCATCGGCCCTGCAGGTGCCCGCAGGCTTTTTGCGCAACGCCACGTTTGAAAGCCCCGCGCCTTGAGCACGGCAGTCCGTGGCCTGTTGCGCCGAATCTCCTGCCTTGGCTTGCTGGCGGGTTTGTGCTCGGTGGTGTTGCCCCTGCAGACGTTTGCGCAAACAGCACACGTGGCATCGCCTTCCGCTGAGGCTGCCGCGCCGGAGCGCAGCGTCAGCGAATGGCTGATGCGCATGCACGAAGCTTCGCGCAAGCGCGCCTATGTGGGTACCTTTGTGGTGTCGTCTGGGGCGGGCAGCTTGTCCAGCGCCCGTATCTGGCATGTGTGCGATGGCGTACAGCAAATGGAGCGGGTCGAGGCCCTGACCGGTGCACCGCGCTCCACTTTCCGCCATAACGACCAGGTCATCACCTTTTTGCCTGACAGCAAGGTGGCGGTAGCCGAAAAGCACGAGTCGCTGGGTTTGTTTCCCAACATGCTGCAAGCGGGTAACTCTGCGATCCCGCAGTTCTACCGTGCTAAACAGGTGGGCGGCGAACGGGTTGCCGGTTTTGATGCCGATGTGGTGGAGCTGCGGCCCAAGGACGGGTTTCGCTACGGTTACCGTATTTGGAGCGAAAAAAAGTCTGGTCTGGTGGTCAAGCTGCAAACGCTGGATACCGACGGCCAGGTACTGGAGCAGGTGGCGTTTTCCGAGCTGCAGCTGGATGCCCCGGTCAAGATGCACAAGCTCAGCCAGATGATGGCCAATACGGCAGGTTACCGGGTGGAAACTGCGGCCATGGTCAAAACCACTGCCTTGTCGGAGGGCTGGGTGCTCAAGAACGCGGCACCCGGCTTCCAGCCCATGAGCTGTTTTCGGCGGTCGGTGGGAGAGATGGCGGGCGGCACCATGCAATGGGTGTTTTCCGACGGGCTGGCGTCGATCTCGTTGTTCGCGCAGGCGTTTGATCCCCAGCGCCATGCGCAAGAAGGGCGTACGTCTGTGGGCGCCACCCAGTCGCTGACCCGCCGCGTGGGCGACTGGTGGTTGACCGCCGTGGGCGAGGTGCCGCTGGCCACCCTGAAAGTGTTCGCCATGGGGCTGGAACGTCAAAAATAGTCTCCGTGCCACCCCTTGGTTTTTATGAAAGTAGGGCGATGAATCTGTTCAGTTTGAAAAAAGCGCGCACCCTGTCATTGGCCTGTACGCTGGCGCTGGCGTCCACTGCCAGCCTGTTGCCGGCCACACCGCTGTGGGCGCAGAACCGTACGCTGCCTGATTTCACCGATCTGGTGGAGCAGGTGGGGCCGTCGGTGGTGAACATCCGTACGATGGAGAAGGCATCCAGCCGTGCAGCGGCGGGCAATGGCATGGACGAAGAGATGCTGGAGTTCTTCAAGCGGTTTGGCGTGCCCATGCCAAATATGCCGCGCCAGACGCCCAAACAGCCAAAGCCCCAGCAGCCTGAAGAAGAAACACCGCGTGGCGTGGGCTCCGGCTTCATCCTCAGCGCCGATGGCCTGATCATGACCAATGCCCACGTGGTCGAGGGAGCGGACGAGGTGCTGGTGACCTTGACCGACAAGCGCGAGTTCAAGGCCAAGATCATGGGTTTTGACAAACGCAGTGACGTGGCGCTGGTCAAGATCGATGCCACCGGTCTGCCTGCCGTGAAAGTGGGCGACGTGAACCGCCTCAAAGTGGGTGAGTGGGTGATGGCCATCGGATCGCCGTTCGGCCTGGAAAACACCGTCACTGCAGGCATCGTCAGCGCCAAGCAGCGTGATACGGGCGACTATTTGGCCCTGATCCAGACCGACGTGGCCATCAACCCCGGCAACTCCGGTGGGCCCTTGATCAATATGCGCGGCGAAGTGGTGGGTATCAATAGCCAAATCTACTCCCGCTCCGGTGGCTTCATGGGCATTTCGTTCGCCATTCCTATCGACGAGGCGACCCGTGTGGCCGACCAACTGCGCACATCGGGCCGCGTATCGCGTGGCCGCATTGGTGTGCAGATCGAGCAGGTGACCAAAGAGATTGCCGAAGCAGCGGGCCTGGGCAAGGCGCAGGGCGCGTTTGTGCGGGGCGTGGAAACCGGCTCTCCGGCAGAAAAGGCGGGTGTGGAAGCGGGCGACATCATTACCAAATTTGATGGTAAATCGATTGAAAAGTCGGCCGACTTGCCGCGTTTGGTGGGTAATACCAAGCCAGGCTCCAAAAGCAGTTTGACCGTGTTCCGCCGTGGCAGCATCAAAGAGCTGAGTGTGGGAATTATTGAGATCGAAGATGACAAGCCGGTCAAGAAGACGGCTGGCAAGGACGACAAGCCCAAGGCGACGTCGGCAGTACAGATGCTGGGTTTGGCGGTCAGCGACTTGACTGATGCACAGAAGAAAGAGCTCAAGCTCAAGGGCGGTGTCAAGGTAGACGGTGCCAGTGACGCTGCAGCCCGGGCCGGTATCCGCGAAGGCGATGTGATCGTGGCCATCGCCAATACCGAGGTTGGTAACGTCAAGGAGTTTGACGCCGTAGTTGCCAAACTGGATAAAAACAAGGCGGTTAACCTGTTGTTTCGGCGTGGCGAGTGGGCGCAATACGCGCTGATTCGGCCTGCCAAATAGGTAAATATCCCCATTCCCAGTCGGGTATGGGGATATTTAGGTGTCAAGATAAATGTTGGTGTGTACTAACTTAAAAATAACTAGCAATGATTTTGGATAGAATGGAGCCTACGCGCTGCAGGTTTGGGATATATCAAAAATACTGAAAACCACGATGCGGGACGTAGTTCTGCATCGCACAGCCGGTCCACAGACCATCCATACGTTATTCTTGAATTTATCCACAGGCCAGTGGATAAATTGTGAGTAATGGCTTGTTGTTGCACTGCAACGCACCCTCGGTGCAGGCCTGTCGCCCGTCTAAAACCGCCTTTTTGCCTACAATGAAGCTCCAGCTATCGCAGTTGCCAAAGATTGTTGGTTCAGGGCGCGTTCGTTTTCGACGCGCCCTTTTTTCATTTATGCGCCTCTGTGGCGCAACCACTTAAAGCATCCTGTTGATGAACCACATCAGAAATTTCTCCATCATTGCGCACATCGACCACGGTAAATCCACGCTGGCCGACCGTCTGATCCAGCGCTGCGGCGGTTTGGCCGAACGCGAGATGGAAGCCCAGGTGCTCGACTCGATGGATATCGAGAAAGAGCGCGGCATCACCATCAAGGCCCAAACTGCCGCCTTGCATTACAAGGCCAAGGACGGGCAGATTTACAACCTGAATCTGATCGACACCCCCGGCCACGTAGACTTTTCCTACGAAGTCAGCCGTTCACTGTCGGCCTGTGAAGGCGCGTTGCTGGTGGTGGATGCCAGCCAGGGCGTGGAGGCGCAAACCGTGGCCAACTGCTACACCGCACTGGATCTGGGTGTGGAAGTGGTGCCGGTGCTGAACAAGATTGACCTGCCCAACGCCGACTTGGACAACGCCAAGCTGGAAATCGAAGACGTGATCGGCATCGATGCCACCGATGCGATTCCGTGCTCGGCCAAAACCGGCGTGGGGATTGACGAAATTCTGGAGGCCATCGTGGCCAAGGTGCCGTCGCCCAAGGGTGACCCTGCCGCCCCTTTGCGCGCCATGATCATCGACAGCTGGTTCGACCCGTATGTGGGCGTGGTGATGCTGGTGCGCGTGGTCGATGGCCGTTTGGCCAAGGGCGAGCGTATCCGCATGATGGCCTCGGCTGCTTGCTACAACGCCGACAACCTGGGGGTGTTCACCCCGGCCACCGAGGTGCGCCAGTCGCTGGAAGCGGGCGAGGTGGGGTTCATCATCGCGGGCATCAAGGAGTTGCAGGCTGCCAAGGTGGGCGATACCGTCACGCTGGACAAAAAATTGCCCAATAACGCAGGCCCGGCCGAAGCAGCTTTGCCCGGTTTCAAGGAAATCCAGCCCCAGGTGTTTGCCGGGCTGTACCCCACCGAAGCCAGCGAATACGAGTCGCTGCGCGATGCGCTGGAAAAGTTAAAGCTCAACGATGCGTCGCTGCACTACGAGCCCGAGGTGTCGCAGGCGCTAGGTTTTGGCTTCCGCTGTGGCTTTTTGGGCTTGCTGCATATGGAAATTATCCAAGAGCGCTTGGAGCGCGAGTTTGACCAGGACCTGATCACTACGGCTCCTAGCGTGGTCTACCAGGTGGCACGCTCGGACGGCACCATCACCATGGTGGAAAACCCCGCCAAGATGCCGGACTCCAGCCGCATGGAAGAAATCCGTGAACCCATCGTCACCGTCCACCTGTACATGCCGCAAGAGTACGTGGGCGTTGTGATGACGCTGTCCAACCAAAAGCGTGGCGTACAGATGAACATGGCCTACAAGGGCCGCCAGGTCGTGCTGACCTACGAAATGCCCTTGGCCGAGATCGTGCTCGACTTCTTTGACAAGCTCAAATCCGTCAGCCGGGGCTATGCCTCGATGGACTACGAGTTCAAGGAATACCGTGCGGCCGACGTGGTCAAGGTAGACATTCTGCTGAACAGCGAAAAGGTCGATGCCTTGTCGATCATCGTGCACCGCAGCCAGTCGCAGTACCGG
>CANFZJ010000200.1 GCA_947451445.1 Comamonadaceae bacterium | reverse complement strand
GGTCGTCGGTGGCACCGACGATGGCGATCTTGAACTTGCGCGGCAAAAACGCGAACTCGGGGTGCAGCGTGCTCCACTGGCGGATGATTTCGGCCAGCGGGCGGGGGTCGGCCACTTCGTCGGCAGCAATCCCGGCACGCTCGTCGCTGGTGGTGTTGCGGATGCAGTTGCCGCTGGTCTGGATGCCGTGCAGGTGTACGCTGGCCAGCAGGTCCATCACGTCGGCGCTTTTGTCGAGCGGAATCCAGTTGTACTGGATGTTTTGGCGGGTGGTGAAGTGGGCGCAGTGGCTGGGCAGGCTGCCCAGGTCGCTCAGGCCCGGGTTGGCCTTGGACAGGTCGTTCGACTCTTTGTGGTCGTAGTCGCGGGCAATGGTAGCCAGCACGCGCAGCTGGGCGCTGTTCAACTCGCCATAGGGCACGGCGATGCGCAGCATGGGGGCAAAGCGCTGGACGTACCAGCCGTTTTGCAGGCGCAGCGGGCGAAACTCGTCTTCGGCCAGCGTGCCTTTTTGCCAGCGCTCCAGCTGGTCGCGGAATTGGGCGGCACGCAGCTGCACAAACTGTTTGTCAAATTCGGTGTATTGGTACATTTTTTATTCAGTCGTGGAACGGAAAACTTTGGAGCAGCCTGTAATTTTAAAGTGCGAGCAATTTGGTGCCTGCGTAGGCCAGCAGCAGCGACAACACGCCGCGAATCACCCGGTCGGGCGTCTTTAGCACCAGGTGCGAGCCCAGCCAGATGCCGGGCAGCGACCCGGCTAGCAGTTTGCCTAGCAGTGGCCAGTCCACCGAGCCGAGGCCAGCGTGGCCCAGGCCTGCCACCAGGGTCAGCGGTACGGCGTAGGCAATGTCGGCGGCCACAATGCGCGGCAGCGGCAGCAGGGGGTAGAGCAGCATCAACACGGTGACGCCAATCGCGCCCGCGCCGACGGATGTGAGTGTGACCAGGGAGCCGATAAAAGCGCCAAACAGGATGGGCAGGCTCCAGTGGCGTGGGCGCTCGGCCAGGGCCATGTCTTGGGGCGCGATGTTGCGGGGAATGCTTTTGCCACGGATGCTTTTGTACAAAGTGGCCGCTGCCGTCAGCAACAAGGCCGCACCCAGGGTGGTGGTCATGACCTTTTGGACCTGCGGGTCGGCCGGGCCAAGGTTGTGCAGTGTCCACAGGGTGAGCAGCGAGGCAGGTACGCTGCCCGCACACAGGGTGCCGACGATGCGCCAGTTGACCAGGCCGGAGCGGGCCATCTTGACCGTGCCGCCGGCCTTGGTGAAGCAGGCGAACAGCAGGTCGGTACCAATTGCCAGGTAGGGCTTCATGCCGAAGAAGAAGATCAGGATGGGTGTCATCAGCGAGCCGCCGCCGACACCGGTGAGACCCACTACAAAGCCGACGAAAAAACCGGCAAAAACAAAAGCTAAATCATGCATGGGGCGGACTATAAAAGCCCATTCGCCCAATCCAAACTACTTTATTGTTCTACCAATATGCCCATCAGCATATTTAGAAATAACGAAATGGGCTAAACGGGCGTGTAGGCAGCGTCGATTTGCGCGACGACCACATCCCATAGTGGGCGGACCAAGGCGCGCAGGCTGGGGCCGACTTCGTTGACCACCAGCATGGACGGCACGCGCTGGCCACGGTGTTCTACGGCACCGCCAATCGGGATGATGTTGACGCCCAGTTTGCCAAAGTGTTCGGCCAGGCGGGGTTCGGTCAAGGTAAACAGGGTTTCAATGCCCTGGCGCTGCGCCATGACCACGGTGGCAAAGTACAGGCTGACGGGCAGGTAGGGGAAGCGTGGCTGCTTGCGGTCGCCGAAGTCGTCGTCGGATACCGTGGCTTCGCTGCTTTGTTCGCCTTTGCGTCGGCGGTAGTCGGACATGACTGCCAGCCGGGACACTTCGCCAATGCGTTTGCGGTCTAGCTTGGCCGGGTCGATCACGCTGCGGTCGAGTGTGCCTTTGCAGGTCACCTCGAAGGGCAGTGGTGCATCCCGGTCTTGCGGGTCGGTCATCACCACCCGGGCGCAGCCTGCCAGGCGGGCGGATTCGTCCGAGGCGCGCACCAGGCAATGTACAGAGCGGTAGTCGTATTTGTCGGTTTCGCGCTGGTCCTCACGTACCGGCTCAAAGCCCAGTTCGCGGGCATACACATCGTGGCGGATGTGAAACACGTCGTGGATACGGGCTTCGTCCAGTGCAGGGGCGATCTGGAAGTACTGCTTGTAGCTGTCGCCAAGATTAAGCCGTGATTTTTCTGACATGCGTGCCTTGTGGGTAGGTGGCGGATACGTTTGTTTACTTTATACCCGTTTAGCAAGCCCATTCACTGCAGAAACTACCTCAACCCTCGGACAAAAGCAGTGGCCACGGTGTTTTTTGCCAGCCCAGGGCTTCTTCGCGCAGCAGGTGGGCTGATTGCGGATAGGCTTGTGACCAGCCTGGGCGGGTGGTTAGCGTGATCTGGTTGGTGTGTGCCGGGTCCAGGCCCAGTTGCAGGCCATCGGTGTCGGGCGCGCGGCGGGCGTGGCACAAAATAGTTGCCAGCCGCAGGCACAGCAGTTGCTGCATGAATACCGCGTCGCCAAAGTCCAGCTCTAGCTTGCGCAGTTTGCCCCGGTGGCTCAGTACCAACTGGCTCAGACGGTGCAGTTCGGACAAGGCAAAACCTGGCGCGTCGGCGTTGTCCAGAATGTAGGCCCCGTGCTTGTGGTAATAGTTGTGCGAGATGTGGCAGCCGATTTCATGCAGCTGCCCGGCCCAGTTGAGTTTGCGTTGCTGGCGGGCGATTTCTGTCGTCGCCATTCCCGCTTGTTCCTGCAATGGGCCAAACAAGGCGCATGCCAGCTGGGATACGTTCTGCGCTTGCTCTGCATCTACCGCAAAGCGGGTGGCCATGCGCTGTACCGACACGGCACGCAGATCGGTGTCCTCCTGGCTACGGGTAACCAGGTCGTACAGCACGCCGTGGCGCAACGCACCGTCGGCAGCATGCATTTCGTCGATACCGAGCAGGTCAAATACGGCCCGTAAGGTGCTGATGCCGCCACCAATCACCAGTTTGCGGTCATCTTTCATGCCCTCGATGCGCAGTTTGTCTACGGTTTGGGCTTTGAGTAGGCGGTCGCTGATCCAGTCCAACCCGTCGCGGGTAATCAGGTTTTGCGCCCAACCAGCGGCATGCAGGATATCGGCTACGGCCCCCACGGTGCCGGATGAGCCATAGGCTACGTCCCAGGTGTCGCGGCGGTAGGCGTTCAGAGCTTCGTCCAGTACCGCCTTGGCAGCAATTTCGGCAATACGGAAGGCGTCGCGGGTGAATTGGCCGTTGGGGAAGTATTTCATCGACCAGGCGACGCTGCCAACCCGGAATGACTCCATTACGATTGCGTCGTAGCCTTGGCCCAGGATCATTTCGGTGGAGCGGCCACCAATATCGACCACCAGCCTCCGTTCGTCCGACTGTGGCAGCAGGCGCGCTACGCCCTGGTAGATCAGCCGAGCTTCTTCGCGGCCAGGGATCACGTCGATGGGGAAGCCCAGTATTTCATGGGCTTTGGTCAGGAATTCGTCCCGGTTACGGGCTTCGCGCAGGGTTTGGGTGGCTACCGCGCGGACCTGGTGGCGCTCGAATCCGGCCAGACGCTCGGCAAACCGCGCCAAGCAGTCCCAGCCGCGCTGCATGGCCTCTTGGCTGAGGTTGCGGTTTTCGTCCAGTCCGTTGCCCTGGCGGACAGTTTCTTTCAGATACTCGGTGCGGTGGATTTGCCCGTGGTCCAGGCGACCGATTTCCAATCTAAAGCTATTGGAGCCCAGGTCCAGGGCGGCGAGAAGTGTTCCGTTTTTCATGGTAATGCTGGTTTTTCTGGGCGCAGCATAGCACCCACGAGGAGGGCGCTAGATGTCTATTATTTGTCACATGGTTGTCACACAAACTACTTAAATTAACGCCATCGCAGCGGTAAGCCGATCGGTAGGCCGCATGACTCGTTTTAACTTACCCAAAAGGTCTTTTGATGCAAACAGGTTTCAAATTCAGTATCGCCAGCCTCGGTGGCGCATTGGCTCTGTCGTTCGCTGGCTGGGCTGGCGCACAAGAAATTACCGGCGCAGGCGCGACTTTCCCTGCGCCCGTGTATTCCAAATGGGCTGCTGAGTACAACAAGCTTACCGGTGTAAAGATCAACTACCAGTCGGTTGGTTCCGGTGCCGGCATCAAACAAATCGATTCCAAAACGGTGGATTTTGGTGCGTCTGATATGCCGCAAACCGACGAAGTGCTGAAATCCAAAGGCCAGATGCAGTTTCCCGCCGTGATCGGTGGCACGGTGCCGGTGGTCAACCTGAAGGGCATCACGCCCGGTCAGCTGAAGTTGACCGGCCAGGTGCTGGGCGATATCTTCCTGGGCAAGATCACCAAGTGGAATGACGCTGCCATCGTGGCGTTGAATCCTGGCCTGCCACTGCCCGACGCAGCCATCACCACCGTGCACCGTGCCGATGGTTCGGGTACTACCTTTAATTTCACCAACTACCTGAGCCGTGTCCACCCAGAGTGGAAAGAAAAAATCGGCGAGGGCACAGCTGTGAACTGGCCAAGTGGCCAGGGTGGCAAGGGCAATGAAGGCGTAGCGACATTCGTGACCCGTTTGCCCAATTCGATTGGCTATGTGGAGTACGCCTACGTCAAACAAAGCAAGATGAACTACGCCTTGCTGAAAAACCGTGACGGCGTGTTTGTGCAGCCTAGTGACACGGCGTTTGCCGCTGCCGCTGCCGGTGCCAACTGGAGTAAGTCTTTCTACCAGTTGATCACCGACCAGCCTGGTAAGGAAGCCTGGCCTATTTCTACCGCGACCTTCATCCTGATGCACACCAAGCAGGACAAGCCCGCTAACGCCACCGAAGTCTTCAAGTTCTTCGACTGGGCTTACAAGAATGGCGCCAAGATTGCCGACGATCTGGACTATGTGCCGTTGCCTGCTCCTGTCGTGGCTTCGATTGAAAAGGCCTGGGCCCAGGTGACCGACGCTGCGGGCAAGCCTGTCGCTATCAAGTAATTGGGCTCACCCCCAGGCTACAGTGCTTCGCATCTTTCGCCAACCCCCTTGCAGGGGGCAACACCAGCAGCCTGGCGAAGCCAGTTCTGCGGTGTTTCTGGAAGGGAGAGCTCTTACTTTGGCATGGGGCTGGGTAATTACGAACATTGGACCAAGGAATAAACCGTGTCTTCTACACTTCCGGCGACCGAGCTACCGTTAAATCCGTCTGTTAAGACCTCCGGACATGCGATGACCACTCCTCCCCGCCCCAAGGCGGCCCGTTCGGGCCCTCTTTTTGACCGCATCTTTGCCTGGCTGGCCAAGGGCTCTGCCATCTTCACTCTGGTGATGCTGGTGGCGATCCTGGGCTCATTGCTGGTGAGCGCCTGGCCGGCTATTGCCAAATATGGACTGGGTTTTCTGACCAGTACGACCTGGGATCCGGTGAAGGAGGAGTTTGGCGGGTTGGTGATGATTTACGGCACCTTGATGACGTCGTTCATCGCCTTGCTGATTGCCGTTCCTGTGAGCTTTGGCATTGCACTGTTCCTGACCGAGCTATCACCCGCGTGGTTGAAGCGCCCATTGGGTACGGCGGTGGAGCTGTTGGCTGCGGTGCCATCCATCGTTTATGGCATGTGGGGTTTGCTGGTGTTTAGCCCTGTGCTGTCCACCTACGTACAGCAGCCGCTGCAGGCTATGTTTGGCGATGTGCCGTACCTTGGGGCCTTGTTTTCGGGGGCCCCAGTGGGCATCGGCATTTTGTCGGCAGGCATCATCCTGGCAATCATGATCATTCCGTTCATCTCTGCAGTGATGCGCGATGTGTTCGAGGTGACGCCTACCCTGTTGAAAGAGTCTGCCTATGGCCTAGGTGCTACGACCTGGGAAGTGGTGTCCAAGGTTGTGCTTCCGTACACCAAGTCGGGTGTCGTTGGCGGCATCATGCTGGGCTTGGGGCGGGCGATTGGTGAAACCATGGCAGTCACTTTTGTGATTGGCAACTTCAACCAGCTCGATTCCCTGAGCTTGTTTCAGGCAGCCAATAGCATCACTTCGGCATTGGCCAATGAGTTTGCCGAAGCAGGCGAGGGCTTGCACCAAGGCG
>CANFZJ010000199.1 GCA_947451445.1 Comamonadaceae bacterium | reverse complement strand
GGTAGTGGGCCTTGGCCAGCTTGTTGATCAGGTACACCAGTTGACGGCGGCCCCAGTCTTCCACGCGGTGGATCTTGCCGCCGCCGGCAATGATCATGCCCTTGTAGCGCTCCAGCATGGCTGGAACCTGTTCGCTCTGATCCGGGTGGATCATCAAAATGATTTCGTAATGACGCATATTTCTCCTTAAGGATGTAAAGCCACCCACTGCGTCTGTAGTGGTGTAGCAAGGGCAAAGCCTACGATTATAGCCCAGACTAAGCGGATTGCGATGTTTTACTGGTCCACAGACTCACCAACCAGATTACCAGCGCCCCTACAGGTAAACCAAACACCCCGGCAGAAACCGGCTGTATGCCCCACCACAGTCCACCCCCCTCCAAACCAAGACCGAGCCAACCCCGCACCGTAGCCGCATTGGCCAGCATGTACCACAGCGTCACCCCCAACCCCGCCAGCATGCCCGCCACCGCCGCCTGGCGTGTGGCGCGCGGCCAAAATAAGCCCGCCACCATAGCCGGGAAGAACGCTGCGGCAGCCAGCGAGAACGACGCAGACACCAGTGCCAAAATATTGGCCGGTTTTTGCGCCGCCACATAGGCCGCCGCCAAGGCCAACAGCAACAGTGCGAACTTGGACAACAGCACCCGCACCATCGGGTCCGAACGGCTACGCGCACCCCGGTAATACAGGTCGTGCGCCAAGGCATTGCCCATGGTGAGCAGCAGGCCGTCCGCCGTAGACAAGGCCGCCGCCAGCCCCCCTGCCGCCACCAGGCCCGACACCACATACGGCAAACCGCCCAGCTCCGGGGTGGCCAGCATGACCAGGTCGGCTCCCATGCGCAGCTCGGCAAATTGCAGGATATGGTCTTGGTTCACATCGGTTACAGATAGCAGCGCAGGATCCACCTGCGCCCATTGCGCGATCCAGGTCGGCAGGCTATCAAAGCTTTGGCCGACCAAATGGCTCATCACCTCAAACTTCACCAGCACCGCCAATGCAGGCGCTGCCAGGTACAGCAGGGCAATAAAAAACAAAGACCAGGCCACCGAGCTACGGGCATCGGCCACCGTGGGGGTGGTGTAGTAGCGCGTCAGCAGGTGCGGCAACCCGGCCGTACCGGTCATCAGGCAGAACATCAGCGCCAAGAAATTCATCCGCGCTGTGTTGAAGCGTTCGCGCTCCTGCGGCGATCCGTCCGGGTTACCTTCAAATACCTGGGCATGGGGCGACATGCCCGACAAGGGCTGGGAGCGCTCCAGATTGTCTTGCTGTGCCCGGCTCCACTGCTCACGCGCAGCGGTGGCATTGATGGGCAAAGTGGCCAATTCACGCCCAGCCTTGCGCACCGCAGATGCATCGGCGTGGTCGGCCTTGAGCTGGCGCAACCGCAGCTGCGCAGCTACACGCTCGCGTGCCAGCGTAGCGGGCACGTCCTGCAACATCTCGCCGTACCGCACCGCCCGCTTGCCATATTCCGCCAAGACAGCCCTTTCAGCAGGTGATTCGGCCAATCTTTGCTCCAACGCAGCAATCTTGGGCAGTTGCTGCCCGTACACCAGCGGTGCCAACGGACTACCTAACTGCGTGTAAGCCAACCACGACACCGGGATCAAAAACGCCAGAATCAAAATCACATACTGCGCCACCTGGGTCCAGGTAACCGCCCGCATTCCACCCAAAAACGAGCACACCAGCACGCCGCCCAGCCCCAGCAAGATGCCAATCTCAAACTGCACACCGGTCAAACGCGACGTAATCAAACCCACCGCATAAATCTGCGCCACCACATAGGTAAACGAGCACACCACCGCCGCACCCGCCGCAATCCAGCGCGGCCAACGCCCACCAAAGCGCTCACCAAAAAAATCTGGCACGGTGTACAGCTGCATGCGGCGCAGGCGCGGCGCGATCAGCAAGCCGACCAGGCAAAACCCTCCGGTCCAGCCCATGATGTAAGCCAGCCCGCCGGGTTGGCCGTCTGCGCCAGAAAACCCATGCAGATACAGCCCGCCAGCCAGACTGACAAAAGACGCCGCACTCATCCAGTCGGCCGCCGTAGCCATGCCGTTGTACACCGGGGGAATACGCCGCCCGGCCACGTAGTACTCCACCGGGTCGGCCGTACGGCAATAAATACCAATGCTGGCGTACAGCGCCAAGGTGGCGAATAAAAAAATACCGCCAATCCAGTAGCGCGACAGGCCCAGGCGTTCGGCCCAGCCCATCAACCCCAAAAACACCAGCACACACAGCACATACAGCGCAAAGTTGCGGTGCAGACGGCGTCGATACGGGGCTTGCGCAACCGCCCCTGGCTCCACATCCGAGCCCTCGTACCGCCTGCGCCAGGCGTAAAAGCTGATGATGAGCAAATAACCCAGCACCGCCCCCTGGGCACAAAACCAATAGCTCAGTGGCCAGCCGGCCACCACCCAGTGCAGATCACGTACAAAAAACACCACCCCAAACGACAGCAAGGCCCACAGCGCCAGCAAAACCATGCGCAAACGGGTGAATTGGAGCGGCAAAGAGACGGAAGAAAGGGGGTCCACAAAAGTCCATAAAGAAAAACCCCAGACACCGAGGAAGACCGCGGCATCTGGGGTTTTTGATACTAGCCCAGTTGTGTCACCAGGCACATCCGGAACAGCCCTAGGCGACTAGCCCGCCAGTTGCTTCCAGGTTGCCACCACGCTGTCTGGGTTCAGCGAAATCGACTCGATGCCCTGGTCGGCCAGCCACTGGGCGAAGTCGGGATGGTCGCTGGGGCCCTGGCCACAGATACCGACGTACTTGCCCTGGGCCTTGCACGCGCTGATGGCGCGGGTCAACAAGGCTTTAACGGCGGGGTCGCGTTCGTCAAAATCGGCAGCCAGCAGCTCTAGGCCGGAGTCGCGGTCCAGGCCCAGGGTCAGCTGGGTCAGGTCGTTGGAGCCGATCGAGAAGCCGTCGAAAAACTGCAAAAACTCGTCCGCCAAGATGGCGTTGCTGGGCACTTCGCACATCATGATGATTTTCAAATCGTCCTGGCCACGCTTCAAGCCGTGCTGGGCCAGCAACTTGGTCACCTTTTCGGCCTGCGCCAAGGTGCGCACAAACGGCACCATCACCTGCACATTGGTCAAGCCCATTTCCAGGCGCACCCGGTTCAATGCCGCACATTCCATGGCAAAAGCCTCGCCAAAGTCAGCGCTGATGTAGCGCGCTGCGCCGCGAAAACCCAGCATGGGGTTTTCTTCTTCCGGTTCGTAACGGCTACCGCCGATCAGCTTGCGGTATTCGTTGGACTTGAAGTCCGACAGGCGCACGATCACCGGCTTGGGCCAGAAGGCGGCAGCGATGGTCGCCACACCTTCGGCCACTTTGTCCACGTAGAAGGCACGCGGCGACGCATGGCCACGGGCTACCGACTCGACGGCCTTTTTCAGGTCGCTGTCGATGTTCGGATAGTCCAGGATAGCCTTGGGGTGCACGCCGATGTTGTTGTTGATGATGAACTCCAGCCGGGCCAGACCCACACCCTGGTTGGGCAGCTGGCAAAAGTCGAACGCCAGTTGCGGGTTGCCCACGTTCATCATGATCTTGGTGGCAATCTCGGGCATGGTGCCGCGCTGTACTTCGGTGACCTCAGTGTCCAGCAGGCCATCGTAGATAAAGCCGGTGTCGCCCTCTGAGCAGCTCACCGTCACCAAGGTGCCGGTCTTGAGCTTTTCGGTCGCATCGCCGCAACCGACCACCGCCGGAATACCCAACTCACGCGCAATGATGGCGGCGTGGCAGGTGCGGCCACCCCGGTTGGTGACGATGGCGCTGGCGCGCTTCATCACCGGCTCCCAGTTGGGGTCGGTCATGTCGGTGACAAGCACATCGCCAGGCTGCACTTCGTCCATCTGGCTGATGTTGTGCACCAAGCGCACCGGGCCGGTACCGATCTTCTGGCCAATGGCGCGGCCTTCGGCCAGCACGGCGCTCTTGCCCTTGAGTTTGTAGCGCAGCTCGGCCTTGTCGCCCTGCTGGCTCTTCACGGTTTCGGGCCGGGCTTGCAGGATGTAGAGCAGGCCGTCGGTGCCGTCTTTGCCCCATTCGATGTCCATCGGGCGGCCGTAGTGGTCTTCGATCACCAGCGCGTAATGGGCCAGTTGCTCCACGTCGGCATCGGTCAGCGAATAGCGGTTGCGCTGCTCGGTGGGTACGTCGGTGGTTTTGACCAGTTGGCCGGTGGCGGCTTTTTCGGCCGGGGTGGTGAACTCCATCTGCACCATCTTGCTGCCCAGGTTGCGGCGGATGACGGCTTTTTTACCGGCTTTCAGCATGGGCTTGTGTACGTAAAACTCGTCAGGATTCACCGCGCCCTGCACCACCGTTTCGCCCAGACCGTAGCTGGAGGTAATGAACACCACCTGGTCAAAGCCGGACTCGGTGTCGATGGTGAACATCACGCCCGCTGCACCCAGGTCAGAGCGCACCATGCGCTGCACGCCAGCGCTCAGAGCCACGATGTCGTGCGCAAAGCCCTTGTGTACGCGGTAGCTGATGGCGCGGTCGTTGTACAGGCTGGCGAACACTTCCTTCATCTTGTGCAGCACGGCGTCGATGCCAACCACGTTCAAGAAGGTTTCTTGCTGCCCCGCAAAGGAGGCATCCGGCAAATCTTCGGCGGTAGCCGACGAACGCACGGCGAACGAGGCATCGGGGTTGCCCGCGCTCAGGGTGGCGAAGGCTTCGGCAATCGCTTGTTGCAGGTCCAGCGGGAACGGCTGGGCTTCGACCATGCCACGAATTTCGGCACCGGCCACGGCCAGGGCGCGCACGTCTTCGGTGTCGAGCCGGGCCAAGCGGGCGCTGATTTTGTCGGCCAAACCATCGTGCGCCAGAAAGGCGCGGAAAGCATGGGCAGTAGTGGCAAAGCCAGTGGGAACCCGGACACCGGAGGGCAGCTGGGAGATCATCTCGCCGAGGCTGGCGTTTTTGCCACCCACCGACTCAACGTCGTCCATTCTCAGGTTTTCAAACGGTACGACCAGGGCGGTCGGGCTAAATAGTGCAGACATGGGAAGGCTCCGAAGGTTAAAACCGGGTCTGCCCGCCCTGGCATGCGGCCAGGGACGGTGCTGCACATGCCTGCCGGGCGGCTGTGTTGTTGTTGCTGTGAGGAGCGGCAGGACATGGGAAGTGTGGGGGTCGAAATATTCGAGTGGCGCGATTGTAGAGAGATTGGTTCAGTCTGGCGAGGAAGTTACCGACGTGTTACGGCACAACTGCGACACAATCGCTCCTCCATTTCATACCGCCATCCCATGCCCGCTGCTGTTTCATTTGCCGAAGCCCTGAAATTCTGGTTCAAACTGGGCTGCATCAGCTTTGGCGGACCGGCCGGGCAAATTGCCATCATGCACCGCGAACTGGTGGAGCAAAAGCGCTGGATCAGCGAAAAGCGCTTCTTGCACGCGCTCAACTACTGCATGCTACTGCCCGGGCCGGAGGCGCAGCAGCTGGCCACCTACATCGGCTGGCTGTTGCACCGCACCTGGGGTGGGGTGGCGGCGGGAGCGTTGTTTGTGCTGCCGTCGCTGTTTATTTTGATCGCCCTGAGCTGGATTTACGTAGCCTTTGGCGCGGTGCCTTGGGTGGCCGGGCTACTGTATGGCATCAAGCCTGCGGTGGCTGCGCTGGTGGTACAGGCGGTGCACCGCATCGGCAGTAAAACATTAAAGAAACCGGCCACAGCGCCCGTTTTATGGGCGGTAGCAGCTATTAGTTTTATAGCACTGTATGTTTTCTCAATTCCGTTCCCGGCCATCGTGGCGGGGGCGGCGCTGGTCGGCTGGCTGGGCGCCAAGTGGGCGCCGGGACAGTTTGCGGGCGGCGCTGGACATGGCACAACCAAGGCCGGCTACGGCCCTGCCTTGATCGACGACGACACGCCCACGCCCGAACACGCGCGCTTCAAGCCGTCGCGGCTGGTAGCGGTGCTGGCGGTGGGCGCGGCGCTGTGGCTGCTGCCGATGGCGGCGCTGGTGGCTTGGCACGGCTGGGACGCTGCGCTGGCGCAGATGGGCTGGTTCTTCACCAAGGCGGCACTGCTGACCTTTGGCGGAGCCTATGCCGTGCTGCCCTACGTGTACCAGGGCGCAGTGGAACACTTTGGCTGGCTCACCGGCACGCAGATGATCGACG
>CANFZJ010000198.1 GCA_947451445.1 Comamonadaceae bacterium | reverse complement strand
GCCAAGTACCAGTCCGTCGTCTAAACCCACCCGCGCACCGGCTACCGGCAACCACGCATGGATACGAACACCATTCTCGAGACGCAGGGACTCACCAAGGAGTTTCGCGGCTTCGTCGCTGTACGCAATGTCAACCTGCGGGTACGGCGCGGCACTATCCATGCGCTGATTGGGCCTAACGGCGCGGGCAAGACGACGGTCTTCAATTTGTTGACAAAGTTCCACATCCCCAGCGCGGGCCAGATCCTGTTCAACGGCCACGACATCACGGCGGAAAAGCCCGCCCAGATTGCGCGCCGGGGCATCGTGCGCTCGTTCCAGATATCGGCTGTGTTTCCACAGATGACCGTGCTGGAAAACGTCAAGGTGGCGCTGCAGCGCAAGCTGGGTTTGGACCACCGCTTCTGGCAACCCGTGTCCACCCTGCGCACACTGGACCCGCTGGCAATGGACTTACTGGAGCAAGTGGGGCTGGCGGATGCGCCCCATCTCATGGCGGCAGACCTGCCCTACGGCCGCAAGCGCACGCTAGAAATCGCCACCACGCTGGCGCTGGACCCGGAGCTGCTGCTGCTGGACGAACCCACCCAGGGCATGGGCCACGAGGACGTGGACCGCATCAAGGATTTGATCAAGAAGGTCTCGGCCCAGCGCACCGTGCTGATGGTCGAACACAACATGAAGGTGGTGGCCGACATCTGCGACACCATCACCGTTTTACAACGTGGCGAGGTGCTGGCCGAAGGGCCGTACGCCAGCGTATCCGTCAACCCGGCGGTGCGCGAAGCCTATATGGGGACGGAAGAAAATGTCTGAGCCCACCATGCTGTCTATCCGCGACCTGCATGCCTGGTACGGCGAATCGCATGTCTTGCAGGGCATCGACCTGGAAGTCAAGGCCGGCGAATGCGTGACGCTGCTGGGCCGCAATGGCGCGGGCCGCACCTCCACACTGCGGGCCATTCTGGGCCTGGTGGGCAAGCGCACCGGCTCGATCCAGGTAGCGGGCAAGGAAACGATTGCCATGCCCACGCACCGCATTGCGCGGCTAGGCCTGGGCTACTGCCCGGAAGAGCGCGGCATCTACGCGTCGCTGACGGCAGAGGAAAACCTGCTGCTGTTGCCCAAGGTGGGTGAGAGCGGTATGTCGCTGGAGCAGATCTACGGCATGTTTCCCAACCTGCAAGAGCGCGCCTCCAGCCCTGGCACCCGCTTGTCGGGCGGTGAGCAGCAGATGCTGGCCATGGCCCGCATTCTGCGCACGGGTGCCAAGCTCTTGCTGCTGGACGAGATCACCGAAGGCCTGGCTCCGGTCATCGTGCAAAAACTCAGCCAGGTGATACGCGAGCTCAAGGCGCGCGGTTTCACCCTGGTGCTGGTGGAGCAAAACTTCCGATTCGCCAAGCACCTGGCCGACCGCCACTACGTGATCGAACACGGCCGGGTGGTAGAGGTCATCAGCAGCGCCGAAGTCGCGGCCAAGCAAGACCGGCTGGACGCATTGCTCGGCATTTGAATCTCCCATTCTTTGTTGTTTTTAACTTTGGAGTACCCCATGCAATTCAAGAAACTCGCGGTATGTTTGGCAGCCTGCGCTGCAGTGGCGGCGCACGCCCAGGTCAGCGATGACGTGGTGAAGATCGGTGTGTTGAACGACCTGTCCGGCATTTACTCCGACCTGTCGGGCCAGGGCTCGGTCACGGCCGCCCGGTTGGCGATTGAAGAAATGGGCGGCAAGGTGCTGGGCAAGCCGATCGAGCTGGTGTTTGCCGACCACCAGAACAAGCCCGACGTGGCGGCCAACCTGGCGCGCGGCTGGTTTGACCAAGGCAAGGTCGATATGGTGACGGACTTCCCCACTACATCCACCGCCTTGGCCGTGATGGAAATTGCCAAACAAAAGAACCGCGTGGTGATGCCGTCGTCCGGCCTGGCGACCTCGATCCTGGGTGAGAAATGCAATGCCTTGACGGCGCAGTGGACCACCAACACCTACGCGTTGGCGGCCGGAACCGCACGTGCTTTGGTCAAGGAGGGCAAGAAGAAGTGGTACTTCATCACGGCCGACTACACCTTCGGCCATTCGCTGGAAAAAGACGCGTCCGATGTCATCAAGGCCGACGGCGGTACGGTGCTGGGCAGCTCGCGCCACCCGTTCCCCGGCGGCGATTTCTCTTCGTTCTTGCTCAAGGCCCAGGCATCGGGTGCCGACGTGATTGCACTGGCCAATGCCGGCAACGACACCGTCAACGCCATCAAACAGGCCAACGAATACGGCATCACCCGCAAGCAGGTGGTGGCCCCGTTGCTGACCTACATCTCCGACGTGCACAGCATTGGCCTGGAAAAAGCCCAGGGCATGTATTTGAGCGAAGCCTTTTACTGGGACTTTGACGAACGTTCGCGCGCCTGGTCGAAGAAGTTCTTTGAGAAGCAAAAGCGCATGCCCACCTCGGCGCAGGCCGGTGTGTATTCCGCCACCCTGAGCTACCTCAAGGCCGTGCAGGCTGCGGGTACCGACGAGGCCAAAGCGGTGATGGCCCAGCTGCGCAAGATGCCGATTGACGACGCCGTCATTCGCCACGGCAAGCTGCGCGAAGACGGTGCGCTGGTGCACGACATGCTGCTGCTGCAGGTCAAGACCCCGTCTGAATCCAAAGTGCCATGGGACTACTACAAGGTGAAGGCGGTACTGAAGGGCGCGGACGTGTTCCCGGCCATCAACCCGGCTTGCCAGGTCGGCAGCTAAAGACTCCGCGCGACTTCTGCAGGAACCCCATCCATGTTTGATATTACGAGCCAGGCCTTACTCGCCCAACTGCTGGTGGGCCTGATCAATGGCTGCTTTTATGCGGTGCTGAGCATGGGCCTGGCCATTATTTTTGGCCTGCTGAACATCATCAACTTTGCGCACGGTGCGCAGTTCATGGTGGCGGCCTTTTTGGCCTGGATCGGCTTTGCGCAACTGCCGCTGCTGCTGGGGGCTGATTTTCAAATCAACTTCTGGGCCGCACTGGTGCTGGCACCGCTCATCGTGGGCGGGCTGGGGATCTTGCTGGAGAAAACCCTGCTCAAACGGCTCTACCACCTGGACCATTTGTACGGGCTGCTGCTGACCTTTGGCGTGGCGCTGGTGTTGGAAGGGGCTTTCCGTCACTTCTACGGCATCTCGGGCGCCAGCTACGACCCGCCTGCGCTGCTGCAAGGCGGCATGGACCTGGGCTTTATGTTTCTGCCGGTGTACCGGGCCTTTGTGGTGGTGGCATCTCTGCTGATCTGTGCCGTCACCTGGTATCTGTTTGAACGCACCAAGCTGGGTGCGCTGCTGCGGGCTGGCACCGAGAACCCCAAGCTACTGCAGGCTTTCGGGGTGAATATTCCACTGATGATCACGCTGACCTACGGCTTTGGCGTGGCGCTGGCGGGCATCGCCGGTGTGCTGGCCGCGCCCATCATGCAGATCAACCCGCTGATGGGGGCGAATCTGCTGAACATCGTGTTTGCCGTGGTGGTGATCGGTGGCCTGGGCTCCATCATGGGGGCCATCCTGACCGGCCTGGCGCTGGGGCTGTTGGAAGGCCTGACCAAGGTGTTTTACCCCGAGGCCTCGACGGTGGTGGTGTTTGTGGTGATGGCCGTCGTGCTGTTGGCGCGCCCGGCGGGCATGTTCGGTAAAGAGGCCTGAGCCATGAAAAATATTCCAACCCCCATTCGTATCTTGCTGGCTTTGCTGTTGCCAGCGCTGCTGGTGCCGGTGTTTCCTGAAATCGCCTACCCGGTCTTCGTCATGAAGGTGCTGTGCTATGCGCTGTTTGCCTTGGCTTTCAACCTGCTGATTGGCTTTACCGGGCTGGTGTCTTTTGGCCATGCCGCTTTTTTTGGCTGGGCAGGCTACACCACCGGCATCTTGATGGTCAAACTGTCGGGCCATGGTTTCCCGGTGGAATTGGCCATATTGGCCGGGGTGCTGGTGGCCACGGCCATTGGCTGGTTGATTGGCACGCTGGCCATCCGCCGCACCGGCATTTATTTCTCCATGATTACGCTGGCGTTATCGCAGATTGCCTACTTTCTTGCGGTGCAAATCAAGTGGACCGGCGGCGAGGACGGCATGCAGGGCATTCCGCGCGGCAAGCTGCTGGGGCTGGTCGATCTGTCGGTGGACGCGAACATGTACTACTTCACGCTGGCGGTGTTTGTGGCGGGCTTTTTGGCCATCCACCGCATCGTGCACTCGCCCTTTGGCCAGGCGCTCAAAGCCCTGCGCGACAACGCGCCGCGTGCCGTGTCGCTGGGCTACGACATTGACCGCTGCAAGCTCTACGCCTTCATGCTGTCGGCCGCATTTGCGGGCCTGGCAGGCTCGCTCAAGGCCTTGGTGCTGCAGCTGTCGGCATTGAACGACGTGATGTTGAGCACCTCGACCGAAGTGCTGCTGATGACGCTGCTGGGTGGCCTGGGTACGGGCTGGGGGCCGGTGGTGGGTGCTACGCTGGTGGTCAGCCTGCAGAATTACCTGGCCGAGCTGGGCGGCGTGGTCACCATCATCATCGGTTTGACCTTCATCGTCTGCGTGTCCTTCTTCCGGCGCGGCATGGTGGGCGAGGCGCAGGCCTGGCTCCAGCGCCGCCAGCCAACGCCAAAATAACAGATCCAACCCCAAGAGACTTTGCATGCAACGTATCCAAATCATCGACTCCCATACCGGCGGCGAACCGACCCGCCTGGTGATTGGCGGCTTTCCCGACCTGGGCCAGGGCAGCATGGCTGAACGGCTGGCCGTGCTGGCGGCAAACCATGACCAGTGGCGCAGGGCCACCGTGCTGGAGCCACGCGGCAACGATGTGATCGTAGGCGCGCTGCTGTGCGAACCGGTGGCGGCGGACGCGGCGGCGGGCGTCATCTTCTTTAACAACGCGGGCTACCTGGGCATGTGTGGCCACGGCACCATCGGGCTGGTGGTGACGCTGGCGCACATGGGCCGCATCGCACCGGGCACGCACAAAATTGAAACCCCGGTGGGCACGGTGACCGCCGTGCTGCACACGGACGGCGCGGTCAGCGTACGCAACGTGCCTGCATACCGGCATGCCAAGCAGGTGGCGGTGGCCGTGCCGGGGTATGGCACGGTGCATGGCGACGTGGCCTGGGGCGGCAACTGGTTCTTTCTGGTCAGTGACCATGGCCAGCGGGTGGCCAGCGACAACCTGGCCACGTTGACCCACTTCTCCAACGCCTTGCGTGCGGCGCTGGGCACGCAGGGTGTGACCGGGGCGGATGGCGCGGAGATCGACCACATCGAGCTGTTCGGTCCGGACGATGTGGATGGTGACCAGGGCGCCGACAGCCGCAACTTTGTCCTCTGCCCGGGCGGGGCTTACGACCGCTCGCCCTGCGGCACCGGCACCAGCGCCAAGCTGACTTGCCTGGCGGCAGACGGCAAGCTGGCCCCGGGCCAGGTATGGACACAGGCCAGCGTGATCGGCAGCCAGTTTGTCGCAAGCTACGAAATGGATAGCAAACAATTGATACCCACCCTGCGCGGACGTGCCCATGTGTGTGCAGAGGGAACGCTGCTGCTGGCGCAGGACGACCCCTTCGCTTGGGGCATTCCACAAACATGAGCCCGGACGCGGACGTCATCGTCATCGGCGCAGGCATCGTCGGTGCGGCCTGCGCGCACGCCCTGGCTGCGGCCGGGCGCAAAGTGCTGGTGCTGGACGCGCAACTAGGCGGTGCCACCGGCCAGGGCATGGGCCACCTGGTGGTGCTGGACGACAACCCAGCCGAGCTGGCACTGAGCCGGTACGGCGTAGCGCAATGGCGCGCGCTGGCCCCCCAGCTGCCCGCAGACTGCGCCTACCGTGGCTGCGGCACGCTGTGGATTGCGGCCGATGCCGACGAGATGGCCGGGGCCGAGGCCAAGTTCCACAGCCTGCAGGCCCACGGCATCGCCTGCAGCCTGTTGACCGCCAGCGCACTGGCCCAGGCCGAACCAGCGCTGCGCAGCGGCCTGGCGGGCGGGCTGCTGGTGCCGGGCGACGGCATCGTCTACGCGCCCAATGCGGCCCGCTGGTTGCTATCAAAATACGAGCTACTCGTGCAGGTGGAATATGCGCTGGTGACCGAAATCGTTGCTAACTCGGTGCGTCTGGCCGATGGCAGCACCCGCCGTGCTCCGCACATTTTGCTAGCCG
>CANFZJ010000197.1 GCA_947451445.1 Comamonadaceae bacterium | reverse complement strand
GGGCTTGTCGTACAGCTCCAGCGGTGCACCGACCTGTTCGATGGCACCGTCGCGCAGCACTACCACGCGGTCGGCCAGGGTCATGGCCTCTACCTGGTCGTGGGTCACGTAGAT
Source organism: Comamonadaceae bacterium (assembly GCA_947451445.1). Classification (GTDB taxonomy): domain Bacteria; phylum Pseudomonadota; class Gammaproteobacteria; order Burkholderiales; family Burkholderiaceae_C; genus Rhodoferax_B. The sequence goes on along the minus strand of CANFZJ010000197.1, from coordinate 6,104 downwards.
GGTGGTGACGCCCAGGGCGCGGTGCAGCTTGTGGATTTCGACACGGGTTTGGCCACGCAGGGCTGCGTCCAGGTTGGACAGGGGTTCGTCAAACAGGAATATCTTGGGGGCGCGGACGATGGCGCGGCCAATGGCCACACGCTGGCGCTGGCCGCCGGACAGTTCTTTGGGCGTGCGCTGCAGGTAGGCGGTGAGGTTGAGCTTGTCGGCTGCAGCCTCCACCTTTTGCTTGATTTCTGCCGGTGGCACCTTGGCCAGCTTGAGGGCGAAAGACATGTTGTCAAACACCGTCATGTGCGGGTACAGGGCGTAGCTTTGGAACACCATGGCCAGTTCGCGCTGGCTGGACGGCAGGTGGGTGATGTCCTTGCCATCGACGTGCAGCGAGCCGCCGTCAATCGACTCCAGGCCCGCAATCATGCGCAGCAGGGTGGACTTGCCGCAGCCGGACGGGCCGACGAAGACGATGAATTCGTTTTTGTGGATGTCGAGGTTGACACCCTTGATGGCGCGGTGCTCGCCAAAGAATTTCTCGACACCACGGAGTTGCAGAAAAGACATGATGATGGTCCTTGAATATGGGGGAGTTCCAGGGCCGACACACGGCCCTGGAGAATGCCTAAGAGTTACTTGACGGCACCGAAGGTGAGGCCTTGGACCAACTGCTTCTGGCTGAACCAGCCGAACACAATGATCGGGGCGATGGCCAGCAGGGAGGCGGCGGACAGCTTGGCCCAGAACAGGCCCTCCGGGCTGGAGTACGAGGCGATCAGCGAGGCCAGCGTGCCGGCGTTGGCCGAAGTCAGGTTCAGTACCCAGAAGGCTTCGTTCCACGACAGCACCAGGCACAGCAGGCCGGTGGAGGCAATGCCACCCATGGTCAGCGGCAGGATCACCCAGCGGAACTCCTCCCACAGCGTGGCACCGTCCAGGCGCACGGCTTCCAGAATGTCCTTGGGGACTTCCTTGAAGGCGCTGTACAGCATCCAGACCATGATGGGCAGGTTGGACAGGGTGAAGACAATGACCAGCGCGGTCAGCGAGTCCAGCATGCCCACGGTTTGCGCCATCACGTAGATCGGTACCAGCGCACCCACGGCGGGCATCATCTTGGTGGACAGCATCCACAGCAGGATGTCGCGGGTCTTCCTGGTGGGGAAGAAGGCCATCGAGTAGGCCGCTGGCACGGCAATCAAGATGCCCAGAATGGTCGAGCCCAGGCTGGTGATCAGCGAGTTCTTGGCAAACAGCAGGTAGTTGCTGCGCTCTTGCACTTCCACAAAGCTGGACAGTGTGGGCGAGAAGAACAAGTGACCGGCAATCGCCTGGCCTTCGGTCTTGAACGCGGTAATGGCCAGCCAAAACAGCGGAAAGAACAGAAACAGCGCAATGCCCCAGGCAAACACGGTGCGCACGAGCGGGAAAGGTGGTTTTTTCATCATGGTGGTGCTCCCGTTCAGTCCAGGTTTTTGCCAACGAGTTTGACCAAGAAGACAGAGGCGATATTGGCCAAGATGACTGCAAACAAGGCCCCGGCCGAGGCCACGCCCACGTCAAAGTTCATCAGCGCCTGCTTGAAGATCAAGAAGGCCAGGTTGGTGCTGTCGTTGCCGGGGCCGCCACCGGTGGTGGTAAAGATTTCGGCAAACACGCTGAGCAAGAAGATCATTTCGATCATGACCACCACCGCGATGGAGCGGCCCATGTGGGGCAGCACGAGGTAGTAGAACTTGTCCCAGCCGGTGGCGCCGTCCATGCCGGCGGCGTCCATTTGCTCGCGGTCCAGCGACTGCAGCGAGGTGATGAAGATCAGGCAGGCAAACGGCAGCCATTGCCACGACAGCATGATGATCACCGACAGCAGCGGGAAGTCGGTCATCCAGTCGATGGGGGTGAGGCCAAAGAACTGCCACACATGCGCCATGACCCCGTAGATCGGGTTCATCATCATGTGCTTCCACAGCAGGGCGTTCACGGTGGGCATGACGAAGAAGGGCGATATCAGCAGCACCCGCACGATGCCCTGGCCCGGGAACGGCTCGTTCACCAATACCGCCAAGCCAATGCCCAGCACGACGGTGATCACGACCACCGAGCCCAGCAGTTGCAGGGTATGTAGCACCGAGGGCCAGAAGTCCGGGTCGGTGATGAAGTAACTAAAGTTCTCCAGACCGACAAAACCAGTTTCGTCGGGCTGCATCAGGTTGTAGTGGATGACGGAGAAGTACAGCGTCATCAGCAATGGAACGATCGACCACAACAACAGTGTGACGATGGAGGGGGCCATCAAGGCTCGGGGAATAAAACGACGCATGGTGGTGGTACTTTCAAGACTGGGCCTACCCCGGCGTTTGCGTATGCAACAGCCAAGGCGGAACCCATTTTCGGAACCCTGCGGTCCAGCGGAACGGCGCGTTTGAAAGCACCGCCAGGCGTACACAGCGCAAGCCAGCCAACGGGGAGCCCCCAGAGCAGTCACGCTCCAAGGGGCGGCCCGTCAACTTACTTTTTGTAGTAACCGCCTTTGGTCATTTCGCGTTCAGCCGCGGTTTGCGCGGTCTTCAGCGCTGCATCTACCGTGACTTTGCCCGCCAGCGCCGCGCTCATTTGCTGGCCTACAGCGATACCGATGGCCTGGAACTCAGGAATAGCGGCGTACTGCACGCCGACATAGGGCGACTTAGGCAAGGTGCTGTCGTTGGGGTTGGCGCTGTTGATGGCCTTCAGCTCTTCGGTCGCAAACTTGGCTACCTTTTGGAACTCAGGGTTGGCGTAGGTGGACTTGCGGGTGCCGGTAGGCACTGCGTTCCAGCCTTCTTCCTTGGCGACCAGGTTCACGTAGTCCTTGGACGTGGCCCAGGTGATGAACTTCTGTGCGATTTCAGGCTTCTTGCTGGATGCAGGCACTGCCAGGTTCCACGACCACAGCCAGTTCGCACCCTTGGCGGTTACGGCGGTAGGGGCTTGGGCAAAGGCCATTTTGTCGGCTACTTTGGACTGCTTGGGGTCGCTGACGAAAGAGGCGGCAATGGTGGCGTCGATCCACACGCCGCACTTGCCTTCGTTCATCAAGGCCAGGTTTTCGTTGAAGCTGTTGGCCGAAGCGCCGGGAGGGCCGTACTTCTTCATCAGGTCCACGTACTGGTTGATGGCGTCATGCCAAGGCTTGGTGTCGATCTGTGGCTTCCACGCCATGTCGAACCACTGGCCGCCGTAGCCGTTGACCATGGTGGTCAAGAAGGCCATGTTGTCGCCCCAGCCGGGTTTGCCACGCAGGCACAGGCCGTACACGCCCTTGGCGGGGTCGTTGATCTTGGCCACGATGTTGGCCATTTCGGTCCAGGTGGGGTTCGGTGGCATGGTCAGGCCGGCGGCCTTGACCAGGTCGGCGCGGTACATGGTCATCGAGCTTTCGCCGTAGAACGGGGCAGCGTACAGCTTGCCTTCCAGCGACAGGCCATTGCGGATGGCGGGCAGCATGTCATCCACGTCGTAGGCGGCGTCGGTCATGATGGGGGCCAACCAGCCCTTTTTGGACCAGATCGGGGCTTCGTACAAACCAATGGTCATCACGTCAAACTGGCCGCCCTTGGTGGCGATGTCGGTGGTGACGCGTTGGCGCAGCACGCCCTCTTCCAGGGTCACCCACTTCAGCTTCACGTCGGGGTTGGCCGCTTCAAAGTGCTTACCCAGTTTTTGCATGGTGATCATGTGGCCGTTGTTCACGGTGGCAATGACCAACTCGGTAGCGGCCATGGCACTGGCGGATCCGAGCATGGCAGCCACAACAGCGGCGCAAACGGTTAATTTCATGGAATGTCTCCTGAGGGTTTTTAGAGGAATCCCGCAGGTGCAACACGCACTTTTGGGATGGCGTGATCGTATGACACCCCCCCATAAACACCGATACAAGAACGGTTGGTTCTTGTACTTTTATGCAGCCCAAGTCTAGTAATTACCCTAGGATAGCCATTAAAAGTATCTGAATAGAACCCCAAAACTGTGCAGAGCCCGGACTAACCCGTACAAGGGCAAACACCGAAAAACCAGGACCAAAATAAGCCTTACCGCAAACCAGCATTGCACTAGCAGCTATTTAATTAATAGCATCGCACTGTTATGCAAACTTACGCAAAGCCTTCCAGCACATTCACCGCATTCAGCCCCACCTCGGCCACGGCGTAGCCGCCTTCAAACACAAACACCGTGGGCAAGCCCGCCGCCGCCAAATCAGCCCCCACTTGCAGGTAATCCGCACTGCGCAAATGGAAACCGGAGATCGGATCGCCCTCAAACGTGTCCAGCCCCAGCGACACCACCAGCGCCTCGGCCCCGCTGCGCGCAATGGCTTGCAGGGCCTGGCCCAGGGCGGCACGCCAGCGCGCAAAGTCGGTGCCGCGTGGCAGCGGCAGATTCAGGTTGTGGCCCTGCCCGGCACCGCTGCCGGTCTCGTCCGCGTAGCCCAGGTAGAACGGGTATTCGGTATGCGGGTCGCCGTGGATGCTGGCAAAAAACACGTCGGCACGGTCGTAAAAAATAGCCTGTGTGCCGTTGCCGTGGTGGTAGTCGATGTCCAGCACCGCCACCCGTGCCGCGCCCGCGTCGCGCAGGGCCTGGGCGGCGATGGCCGCGTTGTTCAAAAAGCAGTAACCGCCGAAAAAATCGGCCCCTGCATGGTGGCCCGGTGGCCGGGTCAGGGCAAACGCGCTGCGTTCCCCGCCGCTGACCAACCCCGCCGCCGTTAGCGCGCACTGCGCCCCGCCGTAAGCCGCCGCCCAGGTGCCCGCCGTCAACGGCGTGCCCGCATCGTACGAAAACAGCCCCATGCGCGCGGCAAAGTTGGCGGGCAACACGTCCGACCGAAAACTGCGCACCGGCCACACCGACGGCAGCACATCGCGCGCGGCATTGGCCGGGTCCAGCGCCACCCACTCGGCCCAGGCCCCGGCCAGAAAGTCCAGGTAGCGCGGGCTATGGATGCGCTGAACCACGTCCAACCCGCTGTCCACCGGGGCCTGCACCGCGCCCAGGCCACGCCGCTGCAGCTCGGCCAGCACAAAGTCGGCCCGCGCAGGCACCTCAAAACACGGCACCAGCTGGCCGCGAAACATCTCGACCTTGCCCTGGTGCAAGACGTGCTGGTGGTTGTAGACGGTGATCATGCGAAAGCTCTTTCCAAGCAGAAGTAAGTGCCTGGAAGTATGCCGCCGGGGCCATGGAATAGCTTTGCTTTCTGCCCCCATCCCGGGCTAGGATACGCACAGAAACCAGCCTTTCAAAGCCCATCATGAGCACAAAATTACCCATATACGCACTGGACAGCACAGATCGCACTATTTTGCGGCTGCTACAAAAAGACAGCACCTTGTCCACCCCGCAGCTGGCCGAGCAGCTTGCCTTGAGCACCACGCCCTGCTGGCGCCGGCTGAAGCGGCTGGAGGATACCGGCTTCATCACCGGCTACGAGGCCAGGCTGGACCGGCGCAAGCTGGGCCTGGACATCCTGGCTTTTGTACAAGTCACCTTTGGCGTGGTCACCGGCAGTGCGATCCAGCAGTTTGAAGACACCATCGCCCAGCGGCCCGAGGTACTGGCCTGCCACAAGGTCACCGGCCAGGCCGACTACCTGCTGCAGGTGGTGGCACCCAGCCTGGATAGCTATAGCGACTTTGTGGAAACGGTGTTGCGCAGCCTGCCCGGCATCAGCCTGATCCATTCCAGCCTGGCGCTGCGCGAAATCAAGGCGTCGGGCCAGTTGCCTGTGCCGCCGGAGAATTTATAAGAAATAGGCCGCTAGCGCATATAAAACCTGCGCAAGCAGCTACGTTTTAAATAGCAAATCAGCTTCAGTGGTAGAAGCCCAGCACCATCGCCCCGGCGGTAATCAGCACGCAGGCCAGCCCCCGGCGCAAGGTCAGCGGCTCGCCCAGAAACAGCGCGCCGATCAGTGCGGCGAACAGTACCGAGGTTTCGCGCAGCGCCGACACCGTACCCATGGGCGCACGCGCCACCGCCCAGATCACGATGCCGTAGGACGCCAACGACATCGCCCCGCCGCCCAGCCCGGTCCAGACGGCACGCGCACCTAGGTTGCGCGGCCAGGC
>CANFZJ010000196.1 GCA_947451445.1 Comamonadaceae bacterium | reverse complement strand
TGTTCGCTGCCTGCCTGATGCCCTTCATCTACGGCATGAGCTCCTGGCTCTACCTCGCCGCTGCGGTGGTGTTGAGCCTGGGCTTTTGCGGCTACGGCTTTGCCCTGTGGCGCAACTACTCGGACGCGCTGGCCCGCAAAACCTTCCGCTTCTCGCTGATCCATCTCAGCGCCCTGTTCGCCGCGCTGCTGCTGGACCACTACCTCCTATGAATAAACGAGTTGCTCTTAAATTTATAGCTGCCTGCGGAGGTACTATCTGCGCCAGTGCCCTATTTGTTGCTTGTTCCGAAGCGCCACCCAAGTTCGCCGCCGTGGACGTGACCGGCGCCAAATACGCCCAAGACTTTGCGCTGACCGACTTCAACGGCAAGCCGCGCACCCTGGCCGACTTCAAAGGCAAGCTGGTCGTTGTGTTCTTCGGCTACACCCAGTGCCCCGACGTGTGCCCCACCACCATGGCCGAGCTGGCCGAGGTCAAAAAGCAGCTGGGTGCCGACGGCGACAAACTGCAAGCCGTCTTCGTCACCGTAGATCCGCAGCGCGACACCCCCGAGGTGCTCAAAGCCTATATGGGCAACTTCGACCCCAGCTTCCTGGCCCTGGTGCCCACCTCTGCCCAGCTGGAAGGCGTGGCCAAGGACTTCAAGGTGTATTACAAAAAAGTGGACGGCAAAACCCCCACCAGCTACACCATGGACCACTCGGCGGGCAGCTACATCTTTGATACGAAGGGGCAGCTGCGGCTGTATGCGCGCTATGGCGGCGGCGCGCCTGCGCTGGTGGGGGATTTGAAGCTGCTGTTGAAGCAAGGGGCGTGAAACAAACTCCGGTTTGACATGGGATTAAATGTCAATACAATAATCTTGTGCAAATCGAGTTTGACCCTGCCAAAGACGCTAGTAACCATGCCATGCCATGCCATGCCAAGCATGGCGTGTCGCTGGCAATGGCTGATGCCTTTGAGTGGGACGACGCTGTGGTCTGGCCCGATGTGCGACGTTCCTACAGTGAAGACCGGCTCGTGGGCCTGGGCTACATCGGGATGCGTTTGTTCAACGTGGTGTTTGTGGAGCGCGCTGGTCTGCGCCGCATCATCAGTCTGCGCAAAGCCAATGCGCGCGAGGAGAAACGGTATGCCAAAACTTAAAGCCGGGCACATCAGCCCCACCCCAGAAGAAGACGCCGCCATCACCGCTGCCGCGATGGCCGACCCCGACGCACAGCCCTTTACCGACGAAGAGTGGGCGCAAGCCCTGCCCACCGTGCGCCGTGGCCGCCCTCCGGTAGCAATAAAGCGGCCCATGCTGAGTATGCGTACCGACCCCGATGTGCTTGCCTACTTGCGCGCCTCGGGGCCGGGGTGGCAGACCCGGGTCAATAGGTTGCTGCGCGAGGCTATGGCGCACGGGCGGGTGTGAAAACCCGCTGAGGGCCGACACTGGGCATACCACCAATAAAAACGGGACCCCTTGGGTCCCGTTTTTATGGGCAGTCGAATACCTTACGCGTATTCCACCAACGCCTTTTTCATTTTCTTCATCGCCGCCGTCTCGATCTGGCGGATGCGTTCGGCGCTGACGCCGTAGTCGGCGGCCAGCTCGTGCAGGGTCATGCCGCCGGAGCCGTCGTCGGCTACCTTGAGCCAGCGCTCTTCCACGATGCGGCGGCTGCGCTCGTCCAAGCCGTCCAGGGCGGAGCGGATACCGTCGCTGGCCAGGGCATCGCGTTCACGGGCTTCCAGCAGGTGGGTGGGTTCCTGGTGGGTGTCGGCCAGGTAGGCGATGGGGCCAAAGCTGTCTTCGCCGTCGTCGCTGGGACCGGGGTCCAGCACCACGTCGCCACCGCTGAGGCGGGTTTCCATCTCGATCACGTCTTCGCGCTTGACCTTGAGCTGGCTGGCCATGGCGTCGATTTCGCTGTCGTTCAACGTGTCGCGGTGGGTGGCGCCGTCCAACGCGGCGGCGTCGGACTTGAAGGCCTGCTTCATCGAGCGCAGGTTGAAGAACAGTTTGCGCTGGGCCTTGGTGGTAGCCATTTTGACCATGCGCACGTTTTTCAAGATGTACTCGTGCATCTCGGCCTTGATCCAGTGCATCGCGTAGCTGACCAGGCGCACGCCCTGGTCGGGGTCGAAGCGCTTGACGGCTTTCATCAGGCCGACGTTGCCTTCTTGGATCAGGTCGCCGTGCGGCAGGCCGTAGCCCAGGTACTGGCGGGCGATGGATACGACCAGGCGCAGGTGCGACATGACCAGCTTACCGGCGGCGTCCACGTCGTTGTTGTTCTTGAGTTGGCGGGCAAACTGCTGCTCTTGTTCCAGCGTCAGCATGGGCATGCGGTTGACGGCAGAAATGTAGGCGTCCAGGTTGCCCAGGGGGGGCATCAGCGCCCAGGTGCTGGGGGCGGTCAGTGCGGTAGATGTTCCAGTTTGAATGTTCATACCAGATTCCTTTTCTCTAGGGAGTAATACTAGCACTCTATGAATGAGAGTGCTAAACCTAGGGGATTGGTTTAAGACTGGCTTAAGGGGTGCTATTTTTTACATAGCTACCAGCGCAGGTGTTATATGCGCTGGAGCCACTTTTTATGCTTGAAGTGCGTCGTCTAAAACCTCCACCCAATGCCGCACCGGGGTGTCCGTGCCGCTTTGCAGGTGCTGGATGCAGCCGATGTTGGCCGAGACGATGGTCTGCGCGGCCAGCGGTTCTAGCTGTTGCAGTTTGCGGTCGCGCAGGGCATAGGCCAGGGCGGGCTGCGTGACGGAGTAGGTGCCGGCCGAGCCGCAGCACAGGTGGCTTTCCGATGCGGCCAGCTGCACGCTAAAGCCCAGTGCGGCCAGGTGGGTTTCCACCCCGCCGCGCAGTTTTTGGCCGTGCTGCAGGGTGCAGGGCGGGTGGAATGCCAGCTGGGTGACTGCGCCCGGCTTCACCTTGCTGCGCAGCGTGTCCACTAGGTCGGGCAGCAGTTCGCTCAGGTCGCGGGTCAGGCTGCTGATAAGTTTTGCTTTTTGGGCGTAGACCGGGTCCGTGGCCAGGGCATGGCCGTAGTCTTTGACGGTGAGGCCGCAGCCGGACGCGTTCATCACAATGGATTCGATGGCGTTGGACTGGACCAGCGGCCACCAGGCGTCGATGTTGCGGCGCATGTCGGCCAGGCCCCCCTCGGCGTCGCCCAGGTGGCTGCGGATGGCCCCGCAGCATCCAGCCTCGGGTGCCAGCACGGTCTGGATGCCGGCGGCGTCCAGCACCCGGGCGGTGGCGCTGTTGATGTTGGGCAGCATGGTGGGTTGCACGCACCCGGCCAGCATCAGCACCTTGCGGGCGTGTTCACGCTGGGGCCAGGCTTTGGCCGGGGTGGCGCGGGGGATTTTGTTTTTCAGCACCTGGGGCAGCAACGGGCGTACCGCCTGGCCCAGCTGCATGGCGGGGGCGAACAGCTGGGAGGTCAGTCCTTCCTTCAGCAGCCAGCGGGTGGCTTTTTCCAGCGTGGGGCGTTCTACCCGTGCATCGACGATGCGCCTGCCAATGTCCACCAGTGCACCGTACTCCACGCCGCTGGGGCAGGTGGTTTCGCAGTTGCGGCAGGTCAGGCAGCGGTCCAGGTGTTGCTGGGTGCTGCGGGTGACTTCGGCCCCTTCCAGCACCTGCTTCATCAGGTAGATGCGGCCGCGTGGGCCGTCCAGCTCGTCGCCCAGCAGTTGGTAGGTGGGGCAGGTAGCGGTGCAAAAGCCGCAATGCACGCATTTGCGCAGGATGGCTTCGGCGGTCTGGCCGTCGGCCGTGCCTTTGAATTCGGGGGAAAGATGGGTTTGCATTACAGGTCCGGGTACAGGCGGCCAGGGTTGAAGATGCCCGCCGGGTCAAAAGCATGCTTGAGCTGCTGCTGGATGCGTGCCAGCGGGGCCGACAGCGGGGTGAACACGCCTGGCGATTTGTCTGCCGCGTGGTACAGCGTGGCATGGCCCCCGGCCTGCGCGGCGGCTGCGCGCACCAGCTTGGGTTGTACATGGGTGCGCAGCCAGCGCTGTGCGCCGCCCCATTCGACAAAGCTGCTGCCGTGCAGGTCCAGCGCCGGGGTGGTGGCGGGCAAGGACAAGCGCCACAGGCTTTCGCCCGCGTGGGGCTGGAAGAAGGCGTGGCTTTGGTCGCGCACGCAGGCCCACCAGGCGGCGGCGATGTCGGGCTCCAGCAGGCTGCCGCCCAACCGGGTGCTGGCGGCACGCACGGCTGCCTCTGCTCCCGACAGGCGGACATGTAAATGGCCTTGGAACCAACTGCTGGCCTGGATGGGCAGAGGCTGGCTGGCCCATGCCGCTAGTTGTTGCAGCGCCTGGGACTGGTCTACGGCAAACACCAGGGTGGCGCTGGCGGGGGCGAAGGGCAGCACTTTCAGCGACACCTCGCACAGCACGCCCAGCACGCCCAGCGACCCGGCCATCACCCGTGACACGTCGTAACCGGCTACGTTTTTGATGACCTGGCCGCCGAATGTCAGCACCTCGCCCTGGCCGTTCAGTACCGTGGTGCCCAGCACGTAATCGCGCACCGCACCCACGCTGGCGCGGGCTGGACCAGACAAGCCGGCTGCGACCATGCCGCCCACGGTGCTGTCGGCAAAGCGCGGCGGCTCGAACGGCAGGCACTGGCCTTGGTCGGCCAATGCGGCCTCCAGCTCGGCCAGCGGTGTACCGGCGCGGGCCGTGACCACCAGTTCGCTGGGTTCGTAGCTGCTGATGCCCGCCAGGGGCCGCGTGTCCAGCGTCTGGCTGTGCGACCGCAGGGTGTACGGGTTGCCGTAAAAATGCTTGCTGTCGCCGCCACGGATGTGCAGCGGCGTGTGGTGGGCTTGGGCGTGGCGGACCTGGTCTATCAGGTGCTGCAGGGCAGAGTTTTTCATTAGAAGCGGGGCAAATCATGGAAGGGCAGCAGGCCGCGCAGCACGGTCATCTTGCCGTACTCGGCGCAGCGCTGCAGGGTGGGCACGACTTTGCCGGGGTTGAGCAGCTCCAGCGGGTCAAAGGCGCGTTTGATGGCGAACATCTGTTCGCGTTCTGCCGCGCTGAACTGCACGCACATGGAGTTGAGTTTTTCCACCCCCACGCCGTGCTCACCGGTCACCGTGCCGCCCAGGCGCACGCTGGTTTCCAGAATGTCGGCCCCAAACAGCTCGCAGCGGTGCATCTGGTCCGGGTCGTTGGCGTCAAACAGGATCAGCGGGTGCAGGTTGCCATCGCCCGCGTGGAACACGTTGGCGCAGGCCAGGCCGTATTTGTGTTCCATCGCCTCGATGGCGCGCAGGATTTCGGCCAGCTTTTTACGCGGAATGGTCGAATCCATGCACATGTAGTCGGGGCTGATGCGGCCCGATGCCGGAAAGGCGTTTTTGCGCCCGCTCCAGAACTTCAGCCGCTGCGCCTCGTCGGCGCTGACGCTGGTGCGGGTGGCGCCGCTGGCTGTTAGCACGGCCAGCATGCGGGCGATTTCTTCCTCCACCTCGTCGGCCGTGCCATCGCTTTCGCACAGCAGGATGGCGGCAGCGTCCAGGTCGTAGCCTGCGTGGACAAAGTCTTCCACGGCGGCGGTCATGCGCTTGTCCATCAGCTCCAGCCCGGCGGGGATGATGCCGGCGGCGATCACGCTGGCCACGGCGTGCCCGGCGGCTTCCACATCGGCAAAGCTGGCCATGATGCAGCGGGCCACGGGCGGTTTGGGGATGAGCTTGACGGTAACTTCGACGGTGATGGCCAGCATGCCTTCGCTGCCGATGACCAGGGGCAGCAGGTCCAGCCCCGGCGTGTCCAGCGCGGTGGAGCCGAATTCGACCGCCTCGCCCTCCACCGTAAAGCCGCGCACCCGCAGCACGTTGTGCAGCGTCAGCCCGTACTTCAGGCAGTGCACGCCGCCCGAGTTTTCGGCCACATTGCCGCCGATGGTGCAGGCGATCTGGCTGCTCGGGTCGGGCGCGTAGTACAGGCCGTGGGGCGCGGCCGCCTCGCTGATGGCCAGGTTGCGCACGCCGCACTGCACGGTGGCGGTGCAGGCCAGCGGGTCGATGTGCAGGATGCGGTTGAACTTGGCCAGCGACAGCGTCACCCCCAGCCGGTGCGGCATGGCCCCGCCCGACAAGCCGGTGCCCGCACCGCGCGCCACCACCGGCACGCGCAGGGCATGGCAGGCGCGCAGCACGGCCGAGACCTGCTCGTTCGTTTCAGGCAGGGCCACCACCA
>CANFZJ010000195.1 GCA_947451445.1 Comamonadaceae bacterium | reverse complement strand
TACGCAGCGCCCCCTGTGTCACCCTCCGGGCGCACAGAGGTGCTTGCGTAAGTCCTGGGGGTTTCTGCTCGGCTTAAACGCCCAGCAAGGCTTGCATTGCACTGGTCTTGGCTGCCAGCTCATCTTTATGTACCACCATGGCCACCTGGCCATGCTCCAGCACGTAATGCCGGTCCGCCAAAGGGGCGGCAAACCGAAAGTTTTGCTCCACCAGCACGATGGTGTAGCCACGGGTCTTGAGCAGGCGAATCACTTCGCCCAGCTTTTTGACGATCACCGGGGCCAGGCCCTCGGTGATTTCGTCCAGCAGCAGGGTTTTGGCACCAGTGCGCAGAATGCGGGCCATGGCCAGCATCTGCTGCTCGCCGCCAGACAAGCGGGTACCGGGGCTGTTGCGGCGCTCGTGCAAATTGGGAAACAGGGTGTAGATCTCGTCCAGCGTCATGCCGCCGGGAGCTACCACCGGGGGCAGCATCAGGTTTTCTTCGGTAGACAAGCCCGCAAAAATACCCCGCTCTTCGGGGCAAAAGCCCACGCCCAGACGCGCAATACGGTGCGGTGCCATGCCGATGGTGTCCACCCCGTTGAACAAGATGGAGCCCGTGCGCTTGCCCACCAAGCCCAGCAGCGCCTTGAGCGTGGTGGACCGGCCCGAGCCGTTACGGCCCAGCAGGGTGACCAGCTCGCCCTGGTTCACATGCAGGTCGATGCCGTGCAGGATGTGTGATTCGCCGTAAAAGGCGTGCAGGCCTTTGACCTGCAAGACTTCAATGCTGCTCATGCTTCTACCCCCACATAGGCTTCCAGCACGCGCGGGTCTTGCGATACGGTGGCGTAGTTGCCTTCGGCCAGCACGCTGCCGCGTTGCAGCACGGTGATGGTGTCGCACAGCGACTCGACCACCGACAAATTGTGTTCGACCATCAAAATGGTGCGGTTTTTAGACACCTTGCGGATCAGCTCCACCACCCGGCCCACGTCCTCGTGGCCCATACCTTGGGTAGGCTCGTCCAGCAGCATCAGTGCGGGCTCCAGCGCCAGCGTGGTGGCGATCTCCAGCGCGCGCTTGCGGCCATACGGCATCTCGATGGCCACGGTGTCGGCAAAGCTGGCCAGGTCCACCGCCTCCAGTAGCGCCATCGCCTGGCCATTCAGCGCGTCCAGCCGCTTTTCAGACGACCAGAAGTTGAACGAGTCCTTGCGGTTACGTTGCAGCGCCACCCGTACGTTCTCCAGCGCGGTGAGGTGGCCAAACGTGGCCGAGATTTGGAACGAGCGGACCATGCCCCGGCGGGCAATCTGGACCGAGGTTTCATGGGTGATGTCCACGCCGTTGAAGTGAATGCTGCCGCTGGTAGACGGATGGAACTTGGTCAGCAGGTTGAACACGGTCGTCTTGCCCGCGCCGTTGGGGCCGATCAGCGCGTGGATGCTGCCGCGCCGGACCTGCAAATTAACGTTGGATACCGCGGCGAACCCGAGGAAATCCTTGCCCAGGCCCTGGGTTTTAAGAATGGTGTCGTTGGTCATTCAATGGCGTCGGTTGATTTGGCGTGTTCACGCAGCACGAACTTTTGGATTTTGCCGGTGGATGTCTTGGGCAGCGTACCAAAAACCACCCGCTTTGGCACCTTAAAGCGGGCTAACAAGGTGCGGCAGGCCTCGATAATTTCTTGCTCGGTGGCCACGGCACCGGGTTTGAGCTCGACAAACGCGCAGGGCACTTCGCCCCACTTGGCATCGGGCTGGGCCACTACCGCTGCCAGCATCACGGCGGGGTGGCGGTGCAGCGCGTCTTCCACCTCGATGGAGGATATGTTTTCGCCGCCAGAGATGATCACGTCTTTGCTGCGGTCCTTGATCTTGGCGTAGCCGTCGGGGTGCATCACTGCCAGGTCGCCGGTGTGGAACCAGCCCCCGGCAAACGCCTCGGCGGTGGCGCTGGGGTTCTTCAAATAGCCCTTCATCACCACGTTGCCGCGAAAGAAGATTTCGCCCAGGGTTTCGCCGTCGGCCGGCACGGGCAGCATCGTCTCAGGGTCCAGCACCGTCACGGCTTGTTGCAGCGGATAGGCCACGCCCTGGCGGCCGTTCAGCGCAGCGCGCTCAGGCGTGGGCAGGTCGGCCCAGGCGTCTTGCTTGGCGCACACCGCTGCCGGGCCGTACACCTCGGTCAGGCCGTAAACGTGGATGATGTGGATGCCTGCGGCTTCGCAGCCCTCGATCACTGCCGCCGGTGGTGCGGCACCGGCAATCATGCCGTGCACCGTGTGGTGGATGCCGTCGCGCAGCGCCGCCGGGGCGTTGATCAGCATGCTGTAGACGATAGGCGCACCGCACATGTGGGTGATGCGGTGTTCGCGGATCAGCGGGAAGATCAGCGCCGGGTCCACCCGGCGCAGGCACACGCTGACGCCTGCCACCAGCGCCATCGTCCACGGAAAGCACCAGCCATTGCAGTGGAACATGGGCAGCGTCCACAGGTAGGTGGCGTGCAGCGGCAACGGCCAGGCCAGCACCGGGTTGATGGCGTTCAGGTACGCGCCCCGGTGGTGGGTGACCACGCCCTTGGGGTTGCCGGTGGTGCCCGAGGTGTAGTTCAGGGCGATGGCGTCCCACTCGTCGGCGGGCAGTTGCCAGGCGAAGTCGGGGCTGCCCTGGGCGATGAAGTCCTCGTAGCTGATTTCGCCGAGGTACTTGCCTGCGGGGGCGGTGTCGTCCTCTACCTCAATCACCAGCGGGCGGGCACTGCCCAACTCGGCCAGCGCGGGCTCCAGTACGCTGGCAAATTCGCGGTCGGTCAGCAGCACCTTGGCCTCGCCGTGCTGCAGCATAAAGGCAATGGCCGACGCATCCAGCCGGGTGTTCAGCGCATGCAGCACCGCGCCCGACATGGGCACGCCAAAGTGCGCCTCCAGCATGGCGGGCACGTTGGGCAGCATCACCGCCACGGTATCGCCGGGGCCAATGCCGCGCAGCGTCAACGCATGGGCCAGCTGGCGGCAGCGGGCGTAGGTTTGCGCCCAAGTTTGGCGACGCGCGCCGTAAATAACCGCCAGCCGCTCGGGGTAGACCTGGGCCGTACGCTCGATGAAACTCAACGGCGATAGTGGAACGAAGTTGGCTGGGTTTTTGTCCAGACCTTGCTGGTAGGGATGGGTGGCGGGCATGCGGTTTGTCTCCTGCTTTGGACAGCAGTATGAGAGCCGTTTCTGACGGTCAATTGACAAACCAGGGACCGCCAGGGGTAAACGATAGGTGGGCATTACCCTTGCCGAATATTTATACCATTTAGACGTCCAGCGCATACGGAACGGGCGATAGCAGCTATTTAAGTGATAGCACACGTCGGTGCTTGGCAAAGAATGCCCAGACCATCGCGCTGGCGTCTGGCCCCAGCGCGCTGTTGAAGCGCAGGCTGCCATCGCCGCCGCTCCAGGCGTGGTCCAGCCCGGCAATGCTGCACACCGACACCACCGACTTGCGCCCAACCCGGTAGTCCAGCGTGTGAAAGCCGTGGCGCGGGCTGCGCCCCCCTTGCCGGGCGGGTGTGTGCAGTGCCACGGGCGCACTGTGCAGGTGGTTCACCAGGCAAAACTGCTCTGCCACCTGTAGCACATTCACCGGGCGCACCACGTTGTCGGCCTCGCCGTGCAGCAGCAGCGCGGGCATACGGGGGAAGTCGGGGGCGGAAACCATCGCCTGCACCGCAGCGGCCACGCCCAGGCCCCCGCCGGTTTGCATGGCGGCAAACGCGCTCATGCGGCTGTCTGCCGTGCCAAACACCGGGCCGGAATGCATGGCCACTGCAGCCACCCGGTTTGGGTAACGCAGCGCCACGGCCTGCGCCAACGCCGCCCCCGCCGACATGCCTGCCACATACACCCGGCTGCCGTCCAGCCCATGCCGGGCCACCACCTGGGTCAAAGCCCCGGCCACCAGTGCCGCCTCGCCACCGCCCTGCTGGGTAGCGCGCTGGTACCACTGCCAGCAGCGGTGGGCGTCTATGGTCAGCAGTTGCTGTGGGTACAGCACGGCAAAGCCCTTGCGCTGGGCCAATGCGTTCATGCGGGTGCCCTGGGCGAACTCGGGGGCCGTCTGGCCGCAGCCGTGCAGCATGACCACCAGCGGCAGGGCTTGGTGGGCTTGCGCCTTGTCGCGCTGGGGCAGGTACAGCCAGTACGACATGCGCGGGCCGCCAGGCGGGGCAAAGAATGAGCGGGTCCAGCTGCCCGGCAGTGCGGGGGCGGGTTGGGCCGATGGGGTCGTTTTTGCTTTGGATGCGGGTTTGGCTGCTTTTTTGGCTGCTGCCGCCATGCTTTTCACCAGCTTTTTCTGCTGGCTTTGCTGGGCTTTACCGATGCGCTTGAGACTTTTTAACCAGAGGCTGCTGAGGCTTTTGCGCATCGTTGGTTCCTAAGTTCGCTCCGGCGCGATAGCCTCGGCGTAGTCGTACAGGGCACCCAAAATATCTTCACCCCGCTCGTCGGCGGTCTCCGACAGGGTGTCGATTTCAGTAAACAAGCCTTCCAGCGTGCGCGCGCCGCCCGCACCAAAGAACAGGCGGGCCGCACGGTGGGCTTCCCAACGTTGCGCGTCCTCCGGCGACAGGCTGGCTGGGAAGTTGCGGGCCCGGTAGCGGAACAGCAGCTCGGCCAGCCGGGTGTCGTCAAAAGTGTTGCGGGCACTGGCCAGCTTGTCGGGGGACAGGGCGCGTAACTCCGTCAGGCGGCGGCGGTCGTCATGGCCCACAAAGCCGCCGTACAGGTCTTCATCCACGTCCCGCGCGGGCTCTGCGGGGCGGTCAAACACGGCGGGCCAGATGCCGCTCATGTCGGGCAGCGCCCGCGCCAGAGCGGCGTTGGCACGCAACACGTCGCCATTCAGGCCCCAGCGCTGGGCCAGGGCGGGCGACAGCGTTTTCAAATGGGCCACCACCATAGGGGATTTGTTCAGATGGATGGTTTTGATGGGCAGGCGGGCCACGCCTTCGGGTAATTCGTCGGCCTTGCTGAACAGGCGCAGGCGGATGTCGTCTGCGTTCATTTGGCTGAATTCTGCGGGGCTGTGGGCCAGGTCCCAGGCGATCAGCTCGTTCTTGTTACTGGGGTGCATGGCCAGCGGCCACATCAGTGCCAGGCAGCCCTGCGCGGCGGGGAACATGCCGCTGATGTGCAAAAACGGGCGGGCGGCTTGCAGCGTGGTGGGCAGGCCCAGCTCGGCGGCCACGCGGTCTTTTTTGTGCAGGCCCAGGCAGAAGTCGAACAGGCGCGGCTGGGCGCTGCGGATGAGGCGGGCCAGGGCGATGGTGGCGCGCACGTCCGACAAGGCATCGTGCGCGGCCTCGTGCAACAGGCCGTTGGCGCGGCTCAGGTCTTCCAGCCGGAAGCTGGGGCTGCCGTCGGACTTGGTGGGCCACTGGATGCCGTCCGGGCGCAGGGCGTAGGCGGTGCGCACCACGTCGAGCAAGTCCCAGCGGCCGCAATGGTTTTGCCATTCGCGGGCGTAGGGGTCGATGAGGTTGCGCCAGAACATGAAGCGCGTGATCTCGTCGTCAAAGCGGATGGTGTTGTAGCCCACGCCGATGGTGCCGGGCTGGCTGAAGGCTTGCTCGATCTGCGCCGCAAACGCCGCCTCGGGCACGCCGCGCTGGAGGCAGATTTGCGGGGTGATGCCGGTGATGAGGCAGGACTGCGGGTCGGGCAAGAAGTCGTTGGCAGGCTGGCAGTACAGCATCAGCGGTTCGCCGACCTCGTTCAGCTCGGCATCGGTGCGAATGGCGGCAAACTGGGCAGGCCGGTCGCGGCGCGCGTTGGCTCCGAAGGTTTCGTAATCGTGCCAAAGGAAGGTGCGCGCCGGGGAGTCCGTCATCGTTTTCCTAAAGCCAGGTCTACGCCGCGGTTGGCCAGTGCGTCGGCCCGCTCGTTGCCGGGGTGGCCTGCGTGGCCTTTGACCCAGCACCAGTCGATTTTGTGGCCCGCAGTGTTGACCAGGGTGTCCAGGCGCTGCCACAGGTCTACGTTTTTCACGGGTTCCTTGGAGGCCGTCTTCCAGCCGCGCGCCTTCCAGCCCTTGAGCCATTCGGTCATGCCTTTGAGCACGTATTGGCTGTCGATGTACAGGGTGATGCTGCAGGGCTGCTTGAGGGCGCTCAAGGCCTCGATGACGGCCATCATTTCCATGCGGTTGTTGGTGGTGGCCAGTTCGCCGCCAAACAGTTCTTTTTCGGTACCG
>CANFZJ010000194.1 GCA_947451445.1 Comamonadaceae bacterium | reverse complement strand
GGGCGGTGTGGCCACCGTGGTTTCGAGGTCGAGCGCCACCAGGCAGGCCTCTACACCAGCCGCAGCGAATTCGGCGATGACGCCGTCTTCGGTCTTGGCCACCCAGTCGCGCTTCCAGTAAGTGGCCAGGGCTTCGGGGTATGGGCCCTGGGCGTCGATCCAGGTTTGGGTGCCGGGGTAGCAGTGCAGGTCGATGATACGCATGATTACTCCTAATTTAATAGCTTGTCACGCCCACTCAATGGGCGCTAGACTCGTTTTTTATCTGTAAAGCCACCATCTCGCCCAGGGCCTTCTTGGAGACCTTGCCGAAAGTGGACACCGGGAAGTCGGGCAGGATTTCCAGCCGCTCGGGCAGTTTGAATTTGGCGATCTCGTGGGTGTTCAAGAACGCCACCAGCGTGGGCAAGGTGAGCGACTGCCCAGCCTTGAGCACCACGAAGGCGCACATCTTTTCGCCCATGGCGGCGTCGGGCATGGGCACGCAGGCCACGTTTTGCACGGCGGGGTGCATCAGGATCAGGTTTTCCACCTCTTCCGCGCTGATTTTTTCGCCGCCCCGGTTGATCAGGTCTTTCTTGCGGCCTTCGACGATGTAGTTGCCAGACGGGTGCTGGCGCATCAGGTCGCCGGAGCGGTAAAAGCCGTCGGCGGTGAACTGGCGGGCGTTGTACTCGGGCACGCCGTAGTAGCCGCGCAAGGTGTAGGGGCCGCGGCAGGCCAGTTCGCCGACTTCACCCTGGGCGACCGTATTGCCTTCGTCGTCGATCAGCTTGACCTCGTCGTCGGCGCAGACCGGGCGGCCGCAGGTTTCCAGCAGCACCTCTTCCGAGTCGCCCTGGCGGACAAACATCAGCAGGCCTTCGCTCATGCCGAAGTTCTCTTGTACAAACGCGTTGGCAAACAGCTGGCGGGTGCGGATGCGCACCTCGGGCTGCATGCGCTGGCCGCCGCTCTGGATTTGCTGCACCGACGTGAGGTCGAAGTCGCCAATCGCCGGGTCGTTGATCAGACGGATCAGCAGCGCGGGCACCACTTTCAGGTGCGTTACGCGGTGCTGCTGGATGAGCGCAAACATCTCCACCGGCTTGGTGTTGGCGTGCAGCACCACGGTGGCGCCGTTGAACAAAAAGCCCTGGATGCCGGGGCAGGCCAGCGGCAGGTTGTGGGCAATGGGCAACACCAGCAGCAGCACGGAGTCGGCCGTCACTCCGGCCACCTCGGCGGCCACCTTGGAGTTGTAGGCGTAGTCGTTATTGGTACGCGGGATCAGCTTGGGGATGCCGGTGGTGCCGCCCGAGAGCTGGAAGATGCAAGGCGTGGCCGGGTCGATCGCGATAGCCGCCAATGCGCTGGCAGGCAGCGTGGCCGGGCGCTCGATCAGCTCCACCAGCGAGTGCTCGCCCGGCCCGGCCTGGCCCAGCACGATGCGCAGCTGCAGGCAGGCGTGTTCGGCCTGCACCCGCTCCACCATGGGGCCAAAGCGGAAGTCGCCCAACTGCTCGGGGTAGACGCAGCAGCGCGCCTGCGACAACTGGGTGAACTGGCTGATTTCGGTAAACCGGTGGGTGACCAGCGCGGCGATCGGGATGCAGCCGATTTTTTGCAGCGCAAAGTACAACACCACGAACTCGGCCACGTTGGGCAGGGTGGGAATCACCCGGTCCTGCGGTTGCAGGCCCAGCGCCAGCAGGTTCAGCGCCAGGTTGCTGCTTTGCCGGTCCAGCTCGGCATAGGTGTAGCGGCGTGCGCCGTCTACCAGCGCAGTGCGGTCGGCAAACTTGTCGAACACGGTGGCAAATTCCTGTGCCAGCGACTGGTCGCGCCAGTAGCCCTGGGCACGGTAGCGCTGCGCGAAGTCTTCGGGGAAAGGTACGAATCCGTCAAGCATGGGGTTCTCCTCAGGTCGAGCTGGTGAAGCCGCCGTCGATGACGACGATCTCGCCGGTGACGAAGCGGTTGGCGGTGAGCAGGTTCAGCATGGTTTCGGCCACGTCGTCGGCGGTGACGCAGCGGCGCAGCGGGGTCAGCTTGGCGCGCTTGCCCATCAGGTCGTCGTATTTGTCGCCCAGCATGCGTTCCATCCACTCGCCCTCCATCCAGCCGGGGGCCACGGCGTTCACGCGGATCTCGGGGCCCAGGTTCCAGGCCAGCATCTTGGTCATGCTGACGATGGCCGCCTTGCTGGCTGCGTAGGGCAACGGCTGCGGGCCGGGGCGCAGGCCGACGATGCTGGCGGTGAAGACGACGGCAGGCTCGGTGCCCTTCTTGAGCAGCGGCACAGCGGCGCGGGTCACCTGGAAGTTGCCGCGCACGTTGACGGCAAAGGTGCGGTCCCACTCGGCCAGGTCCAGGCTTTCCAGGTCTTTCACCTTCCAGGTGGCGGTGGTCCCGGCGTTGTTGATCAGGCCGTCCAGGTGGCCCCAGGCCGTGTCGATCTTTTGCAGCATGGCGCGCACGGCGGTGTCGTCGCTCACGTCGCACTGCAGCAGCAGGGTTTGGGCCCCCAGGGCCTGGGCCTCGGCGGCCACCAGTTCGGCGGCCTGGGCGCTGGAGGCGTAGTTGATGGCCACATCGTAGCCAGCGCGGGCCAGGGCCAGCACGGCACTGCGGCCTATGCCGGTGGCGCCGCCGGTCACCAAGGCTTTTTTACGTTCAGTCATAGCTGTCTTTCAAAAATAAAGGGCAAAAGGACTCCCCGGCCCCGGCTTGCGCGGGGCTGTGGAAAACGGAAACGGGAGGAAATTACTGCGGCTGCAGGCCGAGGTCGGTAACGATTTTTTTCATCAGCAGCCGCTGGCTGGCGAAAAACTCTTTGGCCGAAGCCGGGCTGCTCTGCTGGGGGTAGATGCCCAGTTCATGCAATTGCGCCACCACCTCGGGCTGGCGCAGCACCTGGTTCAGGTCGCGGCTGACGCGCTCGGTCTGCGCGGCGGGGAAGCCGGTGGGCACGAAGATCTGGAACCAGCCCATCGCCAGGTAGCCGGGGTAGGTTTCTGCAGCGGTGGGCACGGTGTCAAAGCCCGGCAGGCGCTTGTCAGAGGTAACGGCCAACGCCTTCAGGCGGCCGCCTTTCACGTGTTGCAGCACGCCGGGCAGGCCGTCGGCCGTCAGCATCGCATCGCCCGCAATCACGGCGGTAATGGCAGCCGGTGGTCCGGGGTAAGGCACGGTGAACAGGCCCAGGTTGCCGGTCTTGCTGAGCATTTCGCCCGCCAGGTGCGGCAGGGAGTTGAGCTGGGCGGCGGCGAAGTTGACCTTGCCGGGATTGGCCTTGGCGTAGCGCTCCAGCTCCGCCAGATTGGAAAACGGTGCGTTGGCGGGCGACACCAGCATCATCGGGCTGGTGCCCACGGTGGCGATGGGCTGCACATCGGTGTCGATGTTGAACTGCGGGTTCTTGAACACCAGCGGAGTGATGGTAGCCATGGCGGCAGGCACAAAACCCAAGGTATAGCCGTCGCCCGCCAAGCGCGCCAGCGCCGACATGCCAGGGATGCCGCCTGCGCCGGGCTTGTTCTCCACGTACACCGACTGGCCCCACAGCGTGCCCAATTTATCGGCCAGCAGGCGGGCCACCACGTCGGGGGCCGACCCGGCGGTCAGCGGCACGATCAAGCGCACCGGCTTGGTAGGCCAGGTTTGTGCCACGCTAGGCAGGCCGGTCAGGGCCAAGGCGGCCAGCAGCAGGCTGCGGCGGAAGGTCTGGAAAGTCATGTGTGTCTCCTAACGGCTCTATTTTTGGGGCCTTGGGGCTAATGTAGGCAGGCTAGCCGATTCGCCAAAGATGGCAAAATCAAAAACATGATTCGATTTCAGCATCCCCCAAAACCCTTAGAACAATGAAGCTCGACCAGTTACAACACCTGGTGGCCATCGTCGAGAACGGCAGCCTGCGCGCAGCCTCGCGGCGGCTGCAGATTCCGCAGCCCGCGTTGACGCGCAGCATCCGCGCTTTGGAAAAAGAACTGGGCGGGGCGGTGTTTTTGCGTGAAACCACCGGCATGGTGCTGACCGATCTGGGGCGGCGCTTCCATGTGCGGGCCAGCACCATGATCCACGAGGCCCGGCGCGCGCTGGACGAGATCGCCCAGCACAGCGGCGACGACCGCGGCACGGTGGTGCTGGCCTTGTCCATCATGCCGCACGTGGGCATGCTGCCGCATGCGCTGAAGGCCTTCCGCCAGCGCTACCCCAAGATACGCATGCAGTTGATCGAGGGTCTGTTTCCCGACGTGGAAAGCGGGCTACGCAACGGCACCATCGACTTCTACCTGGGCGCTGCGCCACGCAACCCACCCGCGCCCGGCCTGGCGGTGCAAAAGCTGTTTGACAACACCCGTGCCGTGGTCTGCCGCCAAGGCCACCCGCTGGCCCAGCGCCGTTCACTCAAAGACCTGGCCGAGGCCGACTGGGCCATCACGGCGGTGGACTACGACGCCGAGGACGACCTCACCCGGCTGTTCGCCAGCCACGGCCTGCCTACACCCCAGGTGGTGCTGCAGGCGCGCTCGGCCATGTCCATCATGGTGGCACTGGCGCACAGTGACCTGCTGGCCATGCTGCCGGTGCAATGGGGTGAGTTTCCGCTGACCCGGGACACCTTGCAGACCATCCGCATCGCCGAAACCCTGCCTGCGCCGTCCATCGTGCTGGTGCGCCGGCCCGATCTGCCACTGACCCCGGCGGCCGAGTTTTTGTGCGACATGCTGCTGCGCCACAGCCCGGCCCCGCCAACCTGAGCTCCTGGCCAGAATTACGTCAAAACAGGCTCTAGCGCTTATTGAACCTGCACAGGCAGCTACACAATTAAGAGCAAAGACACATCCGCGACAGTGCACACACCAATGGCATGGAACCTGCGAATACCCGCGCTGGCAAACGCTGGGGTATGTACCAATCCCGGCGCCGCACCAATCAAGCACCATGGAGGTGCACACCTGTTTCCGCGTTTTTTTCATCCATTGGAGAACCATGAACACCCTGAGCAAATTGGCCTTATCCCTCGGCCTGACCATTGCCGCCGTAGCATCCCACGCCGCAGGCACCCTGGTCTATTGTTCCGAAGCCAGCCCCGAAGGCTTTGACACCGCCCAATACACCGGCGGCCAGACCTTTGATGCCGCTGGCTCTGCCATCTTCAACCAGCTGGTCGAGTTTGAAAAAGGCTCCACCAAGGTCGGCCCCGGCCTGGCCGAGTCCTGGACCAGCGCTCCCGACGGCCTGACCTACACCTTCAAGCTGCGCCGTGGGGTGAAGTTCCACACCACCGAGGGATTCACCCCGGGGCGCGACTTCAACGCCGACGACGTGATCTTCTCGTTCATGCGCATGTTCGACAAAAACCACCCGTTCACCAAGGCCTACCCCACCCAGTTCCCCTATGCAGGCGACACCGGGCTGGACAGCAACGTGGAGTCGGTGCGCAAGACCGATGACCACACCATCGTCTTCCTGCTGAAGAAACCCGACCCCGACCTGCTGGCCAAGATCGCCATGCCGGTGTTCTCCATCCAGTCCGACGAATACGCCAAGAAGCTGCTGGCCGCTGGCACCCCTGCGCTGATCAACCAGGCCCCCGTAGGCACCGGCCCGTTCATCCTCAAACGCTACCAAAAAGACTCGCAAATCCGCTACGCCGCCAACAAGCAGTACTGGAACCCCAAAGCCATCAAGGTGGACAACCTGATCTTCGCCATCACCACCGACGCGTCGGTGCGGGTGCAAAAGCTCAAGGCGGGCGAATGCCAGACCATGGCCTACCCCAAGCCGCAAGACCTGGCCGGGCTGAAAGCCGACCCCAAGATCACCGTGGACACCGCACCCGGCTTCAACATCGGCTACCTGTCGTACAACACCGAAAAACCCACCACAGCCAAGCTGGAAGTGCGCCAGGCGCTGGACATGGCGATCAACCGCAAGGCCATCATCGAAGCCGTCTACCAAGGCCAGGGCCAGGAGGCCACCAACCCCTTCCCGTCGTCGCTGTGGTCGTACAACCCGGCGCTGAAAAACCCGCCCATGGACATCGAAAAGGCCAAGGCGCTGCTGAAAAAAGCCGGTTACCCCGATGGCTTTGAGATCACCTTGTGGAGCATGCCCGTGCAACGCCCCTACAACCCCAACGCCAAGCTGATGGCCGAGATGATCCAGGCCGACTGGGCCAAGATCGGCGTCAAAGCCAAGATCGTCAGCTACGAATGGGGTGAGTACCTGAAGCGCATGAAAGCCGGCGAACAAG
>CANFZJ010000193.1 GCA_947451445.1 Comamonadaceae bacterium | reverse complement strand
CGGTCGACGTGCTGGTGATCGCGCCTTATCCGTTGCTCCCCGGTGTGGTCGTGCCATGCCGCCCGCTCGGCATCCTGATGATGGAAGACGAGGCGGGCGTCGACGGCAAGGTGCTGGCCGTGCCCACAGACAAAATTTTGCCGATCTACACCCACTGGCAAAAAATCGAAGATGTGAACCAGATGCGCCTGAAGGCCATCAGCCACTTCTTCGAGCATTACAAAGACCTGGAAAAAGGCAAGTGGGTCAAGGTGATCGGCTGGGAAGGCATCGACTCCGCCAAGAAGGAAATTGTGGACGGCATGGCCAACTACAAAAAGTCCCTAGGTTAATTTGTAAGCCAAATCGGCACCTAGCGCAGCTAGTACCTGCGCTAGGTGCTATTTTTTTGATAGTAATGCAGATGAAAAGCAAACTCTCCAGCGGCGGCTTGGTTTATTCGACCGACACCGGCCGCATGTGCCCGGCCTGCCGCAAACCGGTGGCCGACTGCATCTGCGGCCAAAAGCCGCTGCCCAAGACCGACGGCATCGTGCGCGTGTCGCGTGAAACCAAGGGCCGGGCGGGCAAGGGTGTCACCTTGGTCAAAGGCGTGCCGCTGGACTTGCCTGGTTTGACCGCCCTGGGCAAACAGCTCAAAGCCGCCTGCGGCAGCGGCGGCACGGTGAAAGACGGGGTGATCGAAGTGCAGGGCGACCATATTGATGCGGTGATCGCGCTGCTGCAAAAGCAGGGCTATACCGTCAAGCGCGCGGGCGGCTGATGGACTCCGACAGCCTGCAACGCCTGGTCACCGTGACCATGCCGTTTGGCAAACACCAGGGCGTGCTGATTGCCGACCTGCCCGGCAACTACCTGAACTGGTTTGCCCGGGAGGGCTTTCCCAAGACCGACATCGGCCGCCTGCTGGCGCTGATGCACGAGATCGACCACAACGGCCTGTCCGACCTATTGACCCCCTTGCGTTCGCCGTTACGCCAGCGCAGACCGTAGCTCCGCCGCAATTTCATACGAGCGCAGGCGCGCTGTGTGGTCGAAGATTTGCGATGTCAGCATCAGCTCGTCGGCCCCGGTTTTTTCGATAAAAGCCTGCAGGGCGCGGCGCACCGTGTCGGGCGAACCCACAGCGGCGCAGGCCAGGGCGGTGTCCACCATCGCCCGGTCGCCAGGGTGCAGGCGCTCGGCGTAGCCGTCTACCGGCGGCTGCAACAGGCCCGGGCGGCCGCTACGCAGGTTCACAAACGCCTGCTGCAGCGAGCTGAACAAAAACTGCCCGGCGGCATCCGTCTCTGCCGCAAACACGTTGAAACCCAGCATCACATACGGCTTGGCCAGCTGCTTGGACGGCTTGAAGCGGGCGCGGTAAATGGCAATGGCGTTCACCAGGTCGCCCGGCGCAAAGTGCGAGGCAAACGCGTAGGGCAGACCCAGCTCGGCGGCCAGCTGTGCGCCAAAGGTGCTGCTGCCCAAAATCCACAGCGGCACCTCCAGCCCCGCGCCCGGCACGGCACGCAGGGTTTGGCCCGGCTCCAGCGGGGCAAAGTAGTGCTGCAGCTCGACCACATCGTTCGGGAACTGCTGGGCATCGGTCTGCAGATCGCGCCGCAGCGCCCGCGCCGTGGCCTGGTCCGAGCCGGGCGCGCGGCCCAGGCCCAGGTCGATGCGGCCGGGGAACAGCGACTCCAGCGTGCCGAACTGCTCGGCAATCACCAGCGGCGAATGGTTGGGCAGCATCACCCCACCGGCCCCCACGCGGATGCGCTGCGTGCCCGCCGCCACATAGCCCATCACCACCGCAGTGGCGGCACTGGCAATGCCCGGCATGCCGTGGTGCTCGGCCAGCCAGTAGCGCTGGTAACCCCAGTTTTCAGCGTGCTGGGCCAGGCTGAGGCTGTTGCGAAAGGAGTCGGCAGCGCTGCCGCCTGCGGCGATGGGGGCGAGGTCCAGTACGGAAAAAGGGATCATTTTGAATATTTATATAAAAACAGCCGTTAGCGCAGGTGGAATGTGCGCGAGAAGCTATAAAAGTAATAGCATTTGATGCGTGAATGCCGCCAGCGTAGCAGCTGGCGCGGGCCTGCTGGGTCGGCCTGCACGGTTCCGGCACAGCCACTGGGGGTATGCAGGCGCGAGAATCCAGGCTTTCAAAAACCCGGATAGCCGCATGCAACGACGTACCCTGACCCTGCTGGCGCTGGCCAGCGCATGCCCACCGTTTTTAGCGCCCGCCCTGGCGCAGCCTGCCTGGCCCACCCGCCCGGTGCGCATCGTGGTCGGCTTTGCCGGGGGCTCGTCGCCCGACCTGACCGCCCGCACCCTGGCCGACGCCCTGGGCAAAGTGCTGGGCCAGCCGGTGATAGTGGACAACAAACCCGGCGCGTCGGGCAACATCGCCGCCGACGCGGTGGCCAAGGCCAGCGACGACCACACCCTGGGCGTCGTCATCAACGGCAACGTCACCTCGGCCCGTATGCTCAACCCCCAGCTGCCTTTTGATCCGGCCACAGACTTCGCCTACCTGTCGCTGCTGACCACCGCGCCGCTGGTGCTGGTGGCCCCGGCCAGCTTGCCCAGCGGCGCGGCCTTCTTCGACGCGGCACGAAAGGGCGGTGACCGCTGGAACTACGGCTCGCCCGGCACCGGCACGCTGGCCCACCTGGGGCTGGAGCTGCTCAAGGCCAGGCTGCCGGGCGTGGACCCGCTGCACATCCCGTTCCAGGGCAACCCCCAGGTGGTCACCGCGCTGCTGGCCGGGCAGATCCAGCTGGCCTTTTTGCCGCCAGGCCTGGCCATGCCCCAGGTACGCGCGGGCAAGCTGCAGGCCATCGGCCTGGCCGGTGGCCGCAGCGCGCTGGTGCCCGAGGTGCCGTCGCTGGCCGCGCTGGGCGTGCGCGACTTTTACCAAGAGGTGTGGAACGGCCTGGTCGGCCCCGCCAGCCTGTCCAAAACCGCCCAAGCCCGCCTCAGCCAGGAGATCGCCAAAATCTTCCGCGACCCCGACGTGCGCGCCAAGCTGTTCAACCAAGGCTGGCAAGCAGTAGGCAGCGCGCCAGACGGGCTGCGCAACCGGGTGCAGGTGGAGGCGGGTTTGATGCGCGGGCTGATTGCGCAGCGGGGGATTCGGTTGGAGTAGGGCGTTTAGTGGCAGGCTGCAGCCCGGGGCTGCTGGGGCTAGGGTGCGGTGGGGTATTGCAAAAATGATAGCTGCCTGCGCAGGTGAAATATGCGCTGGAGGCGTATTTGGCTGTTAATTTGCAGAGCGCAGCCAGCAAAGGGAAACCTCCACGGTGCCCAGGCTATAGTGAAGATGGCGAATCCGTTCCTGTACCCGCACCTGCTCTGGCAGCCGGGTGGATTGGAGGAGTGGGGTGCCGGGTTTGATGGGGAATTTATAACTGGTTTTTTAGCCAGTGGATCGGCTGGAAAACTAGTCTGTAAACCAGTTTTGGGAGATTTGAATGGCCGATATATACCGCAGCGAAATTTTTATTCCGCAGGTTTTGCGGTCTACATTCCGTTGCAGAAAGTTATGAGTCCACGGTTCTTTCGATCGCTAGCGATGGTTGCGCTGTCAGGGTTTGGTGCATTGTCAATAAGCATCCGTGCCGAAACAATCATCAGGCTGGCGCCCGCAGTGTTTGCAAAGTTGCCATCTCACGTAAGAAGCGGTCTCGTTCGCAACGGCTGTTTAGTTCCGCAGAGCTTCCTGGCTAAAGAGCCGGAGAACGCAATCGCGGGCAGCTTCACACGGAAAGGCTCCCGAGAGTGGGCCGTGCTCTGCTCGGCCAACGGCGTGTCCAGCATCCTGATCTTTGGAGTCAGATCCCAAGAGCCTCTATCGCGCATTGCCGAAAGCCCCGATGACACGTATATCCAAGTAATTGGAGAAGGTCGCACTGGTTTCTCTCGCCGCATATCCGCAGTTTCATCGCCAACGCCTGGACTCACTGCTATAGATGATGCGTTTTTAGAAAAGGCATCTATCGTATGGATTCGCAGGGGGCGACACTGGCTAGAAACAGCAGGCGCTGATTAAAAACATGTCTGCGCCGATGAAACTGCAACTTAATATTTCGTTCTGCACGGACACGCGGCAAGTGCCAACGTTAGCCCGTACCGAGTCCCCCAGCCCAGCCCAGCCCAGCATCCAGCTTGGCCAGCCCCCCGCCCCTAATCATCCACCGACGCACTCCACCGATCCCCCCAACCTTGGCCCACCTGGTCCAGATCCCGCCGCTGGCGTTTGGTGGGGCGGCCGTGGTCCAGGCTGTGGGCGGGTTCGGGGGCCAGGCGGCGTTGTTCGGCGGCTTGGGTGCGGGCTTGCAGGCTGGCTTCGGTTTCGGCGTACAGGGCCTGGGCGACCGGGGCCGGGCCCCGCGTACCGCTGATGCCGACGACGACGACCACGCGGACCACCGGGCCCTGGCGCAGGGTGAGGTGGTCGCCGGGTTTGACTTCGCGGGCGGGCTTGACGTCTTGCCCGGCGATCTGTACCCGGCCTTTGTTGACTTCGTCGGTAGCCAGGCTGCGGGTTTTGTAGAAGCGGGCCGCCCAGAGCCATTTATCAATGCGTATTTTTTCCATTAGCCGGGATTTTGATCCAAAGGCAGGCTGACGCAAGCGTCCAGCCCGGCGTGCTGGCCTTGCACGGTGCGGTTGCTGAGTGTGATCTGGCCGCCCAGGGCCAGCACGATTTCATGGCAGATGGCCAGGCCCATGCCGGAGCCGTGCCGCAGGTCGCCGGCAGAAAACGGCTGGTACAGGCGTTTGGCCAGCTCCGTGCTGATGCCGGGGCCGCTGTCGGCGATGTGCAGGTTGGCGCTGCCGTCCTGGGCCACCAGCGCTACCTCCAGCGTGCCGCCGGGGGGCGTGTGTTTGATGGCGTTGTGCAGCAGGTTGCGCGCCAGTTCGCGCAGCATCCAGTCGTGGGCGCGCACCGGGGTGGGCTGGGTGTGGATGGCAAAGTCGATGTCTTTGTCGGCCAGCAGGGGCGACAGGTCGAGCGCCACGGCGCGCAGCACTTCGGCCCAGTCGGTGGGCGCTGGGTTGTCTTGGTGGCGCAGCTGTTCTACCTTGGCCAGGGCCAGCATCTGGTTGGCCAGGGCGGTGGCGCGGTCTACCGTGGCGTTGATTTCTTGCAGGGCCTGGCGCGGCTCTACGTCGTTGCGCAGGGCGGACTGGACCTGGGTTTTCAGCACCGCCAGCGGGGTGCGCAGCTGGTGCGATGCGTCGCGCACAAAGCGTTTTTGGTGGTCCAGCAGGTGCTGCAGGCGGGCCATTTGGTAGTTGGTGGCGTCTACCAGGGGGCGCAGTTCGCGCGGGGCGTCGGGGGCGGCCAGGGGGGTCAGGTCGTCCTCAGACCGGGTTTGCAGCTGCTGGCTCAGGCGGCGCACCGGGTGGGTGGCGCGCTGCACCACCACCAGCACTACCAGCGCAATCACCACGATCAGCAGGGCCTGGTGCCACAGGGTGTCCAGCAGGATCTGGCGCGCCAGGGTGTGGCGCAGTTCCAGGGTTTCGGCTACCTGCACGACGGCCATGGTGCGGCCATTTTTGCCGGCCACCGGCTGCAGCAGCACGGCGACCCGCACGGGCTCGTTGCCCACCTGGTCGTCGTAAAAATCGACCAGCGCCGAGTACACGGGGCGGCTGGGGATGCTGCCGTGCCAGAAGCGCAGCTGGGCGTAGCCGGAGACCATTTCGCCGTCCAGACTGGAGACGCGGTAGTAGATATTGCTTTTGTTGTCGGCCTCAAAGGCCTCCAGCGCGGAGTAGGGTACGGGCGAGCGCAGCACGGCGTGCGCATCAAAGCCGTCTACCTCCAGGTCTTCGCCGATGGACTTGGCCGACGCCAACAGGGTGCGGTCGTAGGCGATGTTGACGGCTTCCAGTGCATTCCGGTACTGCTTGACGCTGCTGAAGGCCAGCACGGCGATGACGGGCAGCAAGATGCCCAGCAGCAGGGTGCGGCGCAGCGAGCGGGTTCTGCTCACGTATCGGCTTTCAGCAAATAGCCTAGCCCGCGCAGCGTCATCAGTCGCACGCCGGTGGTGCTGAGTCTTTTGCGTAGCCGGTAGGCCACGACTTCAATGGC
This sequence comes from Comamonadaceae bacterium, assembly GCA_947451445.1. Lineage (GTDB taxonomy): Bacteria > Pseudomonadota > Gammaproteobacteria > Burkholderiales > Burkholderiaceae_C > Rhodoferax_B. Next base: position 155 of record CANFZJ010000193.1, on the reverse strand, counting down.
CTCGTACTGCACTTCTTGTGCGCCGGGAAAGACCAGCTCGAACAGGCGCTCTTTGGTGACGGCCTGGCCGGGTTGGGCCAGCAGCGGGCGCAGCAGGGCCAGTTCGCGCGGGCTCAGGTCCATGGGTTGGTCCCGGTGGTAGATGGCGCCGCTCT
>CANFZJ010000192.1 GCA_947451445.1 Comamonadaceae bacterium | reverse complement strand
TCGGCCTTGGCCACACCGCATTCCGGGCATTCCCAGCTGGCGGGCACATCGGCCCACAGGGTGCCAGGGGCAATGCCGTCTTCGGGGCGGCCGGTGGACTCGTCGTAGATGAAGCCGCAAACGATACAGATATAGGTTTTCATGGTGGGTTCTCTCAATTTATACAAAAAATGCCTCTAGCGCAGATACAACATGCGCTAACAGCTATTAAAAACGTAGCGATTATGCCGTGATGGACGCCAGCTGCGCCTTGTAGTGGTTGGCGTGGCGCTCTTCCACCCGGGCCAGGGCGGCAAAGCGCTTTTGGGCTTTTTCCAGCGTAGCCTTGAACTGGGCGGCGTGCACCTTGGACTCTTCGATCTGCTCGTCCATCTCGGCCACGGCGGCGGCATTGCCCTCGGCCTCGGCGGTGGCGCGGAAGCCGGGGTACATCTCGCTGTACTCGTAGGTTTCGCCGTCGATGGCAATCTGCAATGCCTTGGCGGGCGTCATTGTGGCTTTGGGGTAGAGCAGGTCGAGGTGGCCAAAGGCGTGCATGACCTCCTGGTCGGCCGTGGCCTCAAAGGCTTCGGCAGTGGCGACGTCGCCCGCTTCGCGCGCCAGCTTGGCAAAGTAGCGGTACTTGATGTGGGCCATGGACTCGCCCGCGAAGGCGGATTCGAGATTGGCGAGGGTTTTGATTTCTGGACGTTGGCTAGCGACGGACATCGTGGGCTCCTGTGGGGGTTAGTCGTTGTGAACAGGGGCAATCTTACGGCGAGTTGATTGTCACAACCAATTGAGAAAATACAATTGATTGTTAGCTTCTATCAATCTACCCATCCCCATTGCGGCTTATTCCGCCCGGCGCAGCGCCTCGATCAGCATGGCGATACTGCTGACCTTCAGTTTTTCGTAAATCGACTGGATCTGGTTGCGCACCGTAGCGGGCGAGCGCTCCAGGGCCAGGGCAATCGCCTTGTGGCTCTCGCCCTGGACAATGCGCCGGGCAATCGTCCACTCGCGGGCCGTAAGTTGGTCGGCTAGGCAACGGGCCCGCGCCTTCAAAAACAGCAGGCCGTGTTCCACGTACACACGCAACACCAAAGCCCGACCGACAAACCGCGCAGCCCCAAGCGACGCGGCATCCACCAGCGGCGCAGGCAGTGCATGGCCCGTCCAGCCGCTCCATTCCGCCTGCACCAGGGCGTTGAACTGGGGGTCGGCGTGGTAGAGCACCCCGCGCACATCGGCAATCGCGCAGCCATGGGGCGACAGCGCTTTGTCCGCCGCCTCCAGATGGTCCAGGTGCAACACCCGGTTGAGCGCCAAAGCCTGCATCACATGGGGTGTCAATTGGGCCAACAGCAGGCGCTGGTCTTCGGTCGCGTGCGCTTCCTGGTCGGCGCGGAACAGGCTGATCCAGTGGACAAAATGGGTGCTGGGGTTGCTATCGGCGGCAATGAAAATGTTGGCGTGCCCAAACCGGCGCAAAAAATCCCGCAACCCACGGGTCTCGGGGCTGCTAAACCAGCTGTCGGCATGGAATACCCGTGTGACGTAGCGTTTGTCAAACACGGTGGCAGCAGCGCTGTCCAGGTGCTTGAGCGGCTCGTAGGCCTGCAGCATCTCTTGGGACGTCTCGTGTAAATGCACGGTATGGATGTCAATACCCCAAGGCGTCGTGGTGGCAGTGCCCCACACAGACGAGTCAAACGGCAGCACCTGCTTGATCTGCGCCAGCACCGCGTCCTGGAAATGCTGGATGGGCAGCTCCTGTGACAAACGGTAGAGCCTTAACAACAGGGTGCTGAAGTCCACCGGCGGGCCACGGAAGTTATCCATAAGAAGTGCATGCCCGTAGTGCAATTGCACTATTGTGGCGGGACTTTGGCTGGTTGAGACTGTATTTGTTTACACAAGTACACACCCTGCATACAACCCAAGGAACCACGATGACACAGCGATGCACCGCCTACGGATGGGCACTGGCAACAGCAACCCTGCTTGGTCTCACCGCCTGTGGCGGCGATGGAGGGGACGCGCCGTCCACCGCAACCACCTTCAGCGGTGTGGCCGCCACGGGTGCGGCCATGGCCAATGCCACCGTGAGCATCAAGTGCGTCACTGGCGCGGGCACCGCCACCACCACGGCCACGGGCAGCTACAGCACCGCCATTAGCGGCATCACCCTGCCCTGCGCGATCAAGGCTGCCAGCGCCGACGGCACTACGGTGTTGTATTCGGTCATCACCGCCACCAGCGCAGCGGCGACCACCCAGGTCGCCAACATCACCCCGCTGACGCAGCTGGTCATCGCCAGCCTCACCGGAACCACGCCCGCCACCCTGTTTGACAATTTCAGCGCCGCGACCGCCACAGCGGTAACCCCCACCGCAATAGCCACCGCCCAGGCAGCAGTGCGGCAGATACTGGCCGATGCCGGCATTGCCACCAGCAGCCTGCCAGACTTGCTCACCGGCACCATCGTGGCCGGTGGCACGACAGATGCCTACGACCTGGTGCTGGAGGCGGTGCATGCCGTCGCCCCCACCCCCGCGGCCCTGGTCACGCTGACCGAAACCGTCGCCGCAGCGTCGCCCGCAGTCACCACCTCGACCACCGCCACCGTAGACCATACGCCGCGGCTACCCGCCAGCCAGCTACTCAAGACCGCCGCCGCCAACTGCAGCGCATTGCGCAGTGGCGAATACGTCGTCATCCAACCGCAAAAAAGCGTCACCCTGGCCGACCAGGTAAACATCATCACCTTCAGTGCCAACACCCTGGCCTGGACCCGGTCGGATGGCAGTACCGGTGGCACGTTTGCAGCCAATGGCAACTGCCAGTACACCGGTAACGCTGGAGCAGACGGATTCGCGGTGTCACAGGCCGGTATCGTGATGGGCTCTAGCTCCAACCAGCCCGTGACCGGCCTCACCATCGCCATTCCCAAGCAAACCATCGCCATCGCGGAGTTGGCGGGCAGCTGGAACGCACTGGGTTTTGAAAAGAACGACGCGGGCACTGCGTATGTGGCCCATACCGTCACGGCCGATGTCAGCAGCACCGGCACCGTGACCAACGTCAGCAACTGTGCCGGCGCACAGGTGGGCAGCACCTGCACCGCCCCCACGGCCACCATCAACATCCGCAGCAACAGCGCCGGGGGCTTCGACCTGGTCGCGTCCGGCACCGACTCCTGGACGGACCGCCTCTTTGCCTACCGGGCCGGTAGTGGCGACCTGATGCTGGTGTCTGCCAGCGAAGACGGCACCATCAATGTCTGGACCAAGCAGCGCACCACAGGCCTACCTACCGTCGGCGACACCGTGGTCGGCGGTTGGTTTGTGCGGGCGAACAACCAATGGTTGGCGAATGCATTGGGCACCACCCTGACGACGACCACCTACACGTCCGTCGATGCCGCCAGCGGATCCTATGTGCGCACCATCAGCACCACCAGCGGTGTGCCGGACTACGCAGAAACCATACTCATCAACACCCCCCGCGCAGGCTTCAACCTGCGCAACGCAGGTACGACGACCTCGGTGTTCGATGCCCGCACGGTCAGCATCCGCGAGCGCACCAGCCTCCCCTTGCGCGGCATGGGGGTGTCGTTCCAGAGCATTCCAAGCCTCAGCGCCTTCCAAATGTCGGTAGATTGACCCAGCAGCCCACCAGACCCGGCCCGCCATTCGCGCGGACCGGGTCTTGTCACGAGCGCGGGCTAAACCACCAGCAGCGCTGCCAGTTGGTCCATGTCGGTAAACGTCACCGCCGCCCCGGCATCCCGCAAGTCCTGCGCATTCACATGGCCCGAGGTGGCGGGGGCGTAGCCGAACACGGTGGCCCCGGCAGCCACACCGGCGCGCACGCCGGTCACCGTGTCCTCCACCACCGCACAGCGCACCGGGTTCGCGCCCAACGCGGCGGCGGCGGCCAGGTACACATCGGGCCAGGGTTTGGAGCGGGGCGTTTCGTGGCCGCTGAAGACGCGGCCGGCAAAGTACTGCAGCAGGTCCAGCTTGGCCAGCATCAGCTCGATCTTGACCCGGTCAGCCCCCGAGGCGCAGGCAATCTGGCCCGCGTAGGCAGTGTGGATAGCCTGCACGGCGGCATGGATGTTCGGCACGGCCAGCATCTGCTCTTGCAGCGCCTGGTTACGCCGGGCGCGGAACTCGACCATCCAGGCGTCGGTCACCGGTTGGCCGGTTTTCGCTTCGATCAGCGCCCGCTCGTCCAGCACTGCCTTGCCGACAAACACCTGCATGCACTCCGCCACCGACAGCTGCCAGCCACGCTCGGCCAGCATGTCGCGCAACACGCCATTGGTCAGCGGCTCCGAATCGGCCAGCACCCCGTCACAGTCAAACAGCACCGCTTCAAATTTCATTCTTTAACTCCTTGAGCGCTCGATAGTAAGCCTGCCTTGTTATCCTTCGCCGATGGCCTACTTACTGATTGTGGAAGACGACGAACTGCTGCGCGACGGCTTGGCGGCGCAGTTGCGCCAGGTGGGGCACGAAGTGACCACCGCAGCCAACGGCCTGCTGGCGCAAGCCCTGCTGGAATCCACCCGCTTTGACGGCGTGGTGCTGGACCTGGGCCTGCCGCTGCTGGACGGCATGCAGCTGCTGCGCTGGGTGCGCCAACGCCTGCTGGCGCTGCCGGTGCTGGTGCTGACCGCCCGCGACGGCGTGGAAGACCGGGTGGAGGGCCTGAACGCCGGGGCCGACGACTACCTGACCAAGCCCTTCAACATGGCCGAGCTGGAAGCCCGGCTGGCCGCCATGCTGCGCCGCTCGCGCCTGCCCGCGTTTGGCGGGTCGCTGGAGCTGCAAATGGGCTCCACCAGCCGCCTGCGCCTGGACGCCACCCAGCCTCTGGCCTGGCTGGACGACGAGCCGCTGGAGCTGACCCAGCGCGAATGGTCCCTGCTGTCGCTGCTGGTGACTAACGCGGGCCAGGTGGTCAGCCGCGAGGACGTGCTGACCACCTGGCAGTCCGACCCCAGCGACAACAGCACGGGCGGAGCCAACACCGCCTCCAACGCGCTGGAGGTCTACGTGCACCGGCTGCGCCGCAAACTGGCCGACTCGGGCCTGAGCATCCGCAACGTGCGCGGTCTGGGCTACATGCTGGAAACCGCCACGCCATGAACCTGCAAGAGGTCGCGCCCGGCCTGTCGCTGAAGCGCCAGTTACTGCTGTGGCTGCTGCTGCCCCAGCTGGTGCTGCTGCTGGTGGGCGGGCTGCTGACCTACCGCATCGCGCTGAACTACGCCGAAAAAGGCATTGACCAGTCGCTCACCCAGTCGGTGCGCTCGCTCGCGCGCCAGGTCAAACCCATGGGCTCGGGGCTGCTGGTGGACTTTCCGCGTGCCGCGCGCGACATCATCGAAGAAGACCCGACAGACCGCGTCAGCTACATGGTGTCGTCACCGCCCGGCGAATTTGTGCTGGGCAACAGCAAGCTACCCGACCCGCTGCTGGGCGTGCCCATCCAGCCCGGCGAGCCCCTGATTTTTGAGGCTCTGCTGGACAACAAACCGGTGCGCGTGGCCCTGCTGGAGGTGGACTACGGCGACGCCGAATCCCCCCAGCGGCTGCGCGTGCAGGTAGCCAAAAGCCTGGCCGTGCAGCAGCGCATCGCCCGCGAACTGGTGGCCGACATGCTGCTGCCGCTGGGCGTGCTGGGTGCGCTGCTGGGCGTGATGGTCTACAGCGGCGTGGGCCGGGGCCTGCAGCCGCTGAAAAAGCTCGAAGCCCTGCTGGGCGACCGCTCGCAGCGCAGCCTGTCCACGCTGTCGCCCATTGCACTGACCCAGGCCCCGCAAGAGGTGTATTCGCTAGCCGAGGCGGTCAACCACCTGCTGGCCACCGTGCGGCGCAGCCTGGGACAGGAAAAGCGCTTTATCAACGACGCGGCCCACCAGCTGCGCACCCCGCTGGCCGGGCTGATCAGCCAGACCGAACTGGCACTGACCGAGCGCGACCCGCAGGCCCTGCAAGAACGGCTGGCCAAGGTACACGCCGGGGCCCTGCGCAGCGCCCACCTGGTGCACCAGCTGCTGTCGCTGGCCCGCACCGAGGCCGACATCCAGCTGCAGCCGCTGGACCTGGCCGCACTGGCCCGCGAGGTCGCCCGCGACTGGACCCGCCGGGCCATTGCCGCCGACATCGACCTGGGTTTTGAGGGCGACGACAGCCTGATGGCCGCCGGGGAAAAGCTGCTGCTGCGCGAAGCCCTGAGCAACCTGATCGACAACGCCCTGCACTA
>CANFZJ010000191.1 GCA_947451445.1 Comamonadaceae bacterium | reverse complement strand
GATGTTGACGAAGTTTTGCCGCAGTAACTGTTCGTACTGGCGGTTGCTGAGTTTGTGTGCGCCCTCCTCACCGCCGCGGGAATTGTTGATCCACTTCCACAGGTTCAGGTAGCCGCTGAACTCACTCCGGTCGTCGTCGAACTTGGCATGCGCCTGGTCGGCCTGGGCCTGCATGTCCATCGGGCGGTCGCGCACGTCTTGCACGCTCAGGGCGCTGGCGATGACCAGCACCTCGTCCAGCGATTCTCGGGCCCGGGCTTCCAAAATCATGCGGCCCACGCGCGGGTCCAGCGGCAGTTTGGCGAGTTCTTTGCCGGTGGCGGTCAACTCATTCGCGTCGTCCACCGCGCCCAGCTCGGCCAGCAGCTGGTAGCCGTCGGCAATGGCCCGGCCCTGGGGTTTTTCGAGGAAGGGAAAGTCTTCCACTTGCCCCAAGTGCAGCGACTTCATGCGCAAGATCACCCCGGCCAGCGAGCTGCGCAAAATCTCCGGGTCGGTAAAGCGCGGACGGCCATTGAAGTCGGCCTCGTCATACAGCCGGATGCAGATACCGTTGGCCACCCGGCCGCAGCGTCCGGCGCGTTGGTTGGCCGACGACTGGCTCACCGGCTCGACCAGCAGCTGCTCCACCTTGCTGCGAAAACTATAGCGCTTCACGCGCGCCGTACCTGCGTCAATGACGTATCGGATGCCTGGAACCGTCAACGAGGTTTCGGCCACGTTGGTGGCCAGCACAATGCGGCGGCCCCCGGCGTGGCTGTCAAAAATACGGTCCTGCTCGGCTGGGCTTAGGCGGGCAAACAGCGGCAGCACCTCGGCACTGCGGAACACCGGCTGGTGGCTGACGTGCTTACGCAGGTGGTCCGCCGCCTCGCGAATTTCGCGCTCACCGGGCAAAAAGATCAGGATGTCGCCCGCGTTGTGCGGGTCGCGCCAGAGCTCGTCCACGCCGTCGGCAATCGCGTCGTTCAGGCCGTAGTCGCGGCTTTCTTCATAGGGCCGGTAGCGCTGCTCCACCGGGAACATGCGCCCCGACACCATGATCACCGGGGCCGGGCCTTTGCTCGACTCGAAGTGCTTGGCGAAGCGGTCGGCGTCAATCGTGGCCGAAGTGACGATGATCTTCAAATCAGGTCGGCGCGGCAGGATTTGGCGCAGGTAGCCCAGCAAAAAATCGATGTTCAGGCTGCGCTCGTGCGCCTCGTCGATGATGAGCGTGTCGTAGGCGTTCAGCAGCGGGTCGGTCTGGGTTTCGGCCAGCAAAATGCCGTCGGTCATCAGCTTGACGGACGCATCGCGGCCCAGGCGGTCCTGGAAGCGCACCTTGAAGCCGACCACATCGCCCAGCGGGGTCTTCAGCTCCTCGGCAATCCGCTTGGCCACGCTGCTGGCGGCAATACGGCGCGGCTGGGTGTGGCCGATCAACTTGCCACGCTGGCCCTCGGGGTAGTTCAACTTGCCACGGCCCATGGCCAAGGCGATCTTGGGCAACTGGGTGGTTTTGCCGGAGCCGGTTTCACCACAGACGATGACAACCTGGTGGTTGCGGATGGCGGCTTCTATCTCTTCGCGCCGTTCTGAGACGGGGAGCGACGCGGGGAATTCAATTTTCAACATAGGGCGCGATTATCCGGGGCCGCAGACCGCCCAACCCGCCGCTGCGCCAACGAAGCAGCGGCAGTGTTCCAAATTACAGCAACCCCACCCACTTTGGCGGTGCATGCATTGGAATGTGTTGAATATTGAAACAGGGTGGACGCCATTACCAATGGCGCGCTTGTTGCTGAATCTGTGGCGGAGCATTTTTTGCGGTACGCCGCCACAAAACCATCTACGAGACATACCCATAATGAAGACAAGATATTTTATTTTCAGCGTATTACTCAGCCCATATCCGTTGCATTCTCTGGCGCAAAGCATGGAGAAAGAACCCCACGTCCTCAAAGAAGTTACGGTCATTGCCAACAACCCGATTGGCGACACCGGCATCCCGCTGGAAAAGTTTCCGGGCAATGTGCAAACGCTGTCGGTACAAAAGCTGCCTGCAGGCACGGCAAACCTAGGCGACCTGCTGAATGAGGCTCTGGGCTCCATCGGCGTGAACGACACCCAGGGCAACCCGTTCCAAATGGACATCAATTACCGGGGCTTTACGGCGTCGCCCATTTTGGGCACCCCGCAAGGGGTTTCGGTGTACCTGGACGGTGTGCGTGTCAACGAACCGTTTGGCGATGTGGTGGCCTGGGATCTGCTGCCGCGCATCGCCATCGACAAGGTCACCGTCATCCCTGGCTCCAATCCGGTGTATGGGCTGAACACACTGGGTGGCGCGGTAGCGATCCGCACCAAAACCGGCCTTAGTTTTACAGGTAGCCAGGCCAACCTGGGTCTGGGCTCGTTTGGGCGCAAAAGCGTGGATGTAGAACACGGCAGCCATACCGCCAACAGCAATATCTACCTGGCCGCCAGCCTGTACAACGACCAGGGCTGGGCTGCCTACAACCCAAGCCAGGTACGCCAGCTGTTTGGCACATACAGCACCTATGGCGATGCCTGGGAACTGGGCGCCTCCGTGGCCTATGCCGACAACCTATTGCACGGCAACCAAACCGTTCCGCTGTCGATGCTGGGCCAAGCAGCGCAGGGATATTCGCACCCCGACTACACCGATTCACAAAATATATCCATTAATCTGCACGGATTAATACAAACCGACCCCTTCAATATCTACAACGGCAATATTTACTACCGCCACCTGTCGCGCGATATATTGAACAGCAATATCGGACAACTACTGAGCGCCAGCACCAACGACGCGTCGTGCCTGACCCATAGCCCGGTAGATTGCCCTGCATCCAACCTGCTGGCCCAATATACGCAAAAGGTCGTGGGAAGCAATTTGCAGTGGACGAACAGCCGCCCGCTGTGGACCTTGCCGCAGTCCATGACCGTGGGATTGAACGCCGAGTTCAGCCGCACACGCTTTGACAACCTGGGAACCTACGCCACTGTCGATGCCCGCAACGGCGCCAACAGCGTGGGAGACACGCTGTCGCAAGCCCACATCAGCTCCCGCAACCAGCGCCTGGGCATTTTTGCCACCAGCACGCTGGACGCGACAGACCGGCTGGCCATCACCACGTCGGCCCGGTACGACTATGCCAACGTCCGGCTGGCAGGCGAATCCTGCATCGATGACGCACTGTGCGACAGCACGGCCTCCATCGCCAGCGGGCAGGTCACCGATGTGCAGGGCAGCCATAGCTACCGGCGGCTGAATCCGTCGCTGGGTGCCAGCTACCAGCTTCAGCCCCATCTCACCGCATTTGCCAACTATGCCGAAGGCTTTCGCACCCCATCGGCCATCGAACTGGCCTGCGCGGACCCGGCGGCACCGTGCAGCGGCATACCCAACGCGTTCGGCGCCGACCCCGAACTCGCCGCCGTGGTGTCCAAAACCATCGAGCTGGGCCTGCGCGGGCAGCTGGCAGACCAGCTCCACTGGCGAACCGCTTACTTCCGTAGCGCGCTGCACAACGACATCCTGTTCAACCAAAGCAGTCTGACCACCGGATATTTCTCCAACGTCGGCAAAACGCTGCGCCAAGGCGTGGAGCTGGGCGTGGATGGCCGCCATTTCGGCCTGGACTACGCACTCGACCTAGACTGGACCCGGGCCACCTACCAAACCACGTTCCAAACCGCCAACCCCAGCAACAGTGCAGCCGGCACGCTGGTGCAGCCCGGCAACCGCATTCCGGGCATTCCCGCGCTGTTATTCAAAGCCCGGCTGGGCTACAAGATCACCCCCGCCACCCGGCTGGGCCTGACCGTGCTGGCGCAGGGGGCGCAATATGCGCGAGGCGACGAAAACAACGCCGACAGCAATGGCCGCCTACCCGGCTTTGCCACGGTGAAGCTGGACATGGCGCATGCGGTGCAAAAAAACGTCAAGCTCTACGCTGGCGTGCACAACCTCTTCAACACACAGTATGCAAACCACGGCATGCTGGGTGTGAACAACATCAGCACCGGCGCCGCCGAGCAGTTCCGCAGCCTGGGCACACCGCGCAGTGTGTATGTGGGGGTGCAGACACAGTTTTGACGGGTGGCGGTGCGTCAAGCCCCGGCCAAAGCGCCAAGCAGCCGCCCTAGCAGCCCATCCGGCACCGCCCGTACCACCTGCACCTGCTTTGTCCCGTGCCAATCGGCGCAGCGCTGGATGGCACTGGCCACGGCTTGCAGGGCGGCATCTGACAGCTTGACGCCCTCTTCCAAATACAGCGCCTTCACCTCGAATACACCCAGCGCCCGGTGCGCCTTGGCGTCCAGCCGCCCGATGAGCGCGCCTTTGTGCAGGATGGGCAGCACGAAGTAGCCGTAGACGCGTTTTTCCTCGGGCGTGTAGCACTCGATGCGGTAGTCAAAGCCGAACATGGCGGAGGCGCGCTCGCGGTCCCACACCAGGGGGTCGAAGGGGGACAGCAGCGTGGTGTGGCTTGCGCGCAGCTGGTCTGCGGTGGCTTGTTGCAGCAGGTCGGCGTTTGCGTGGTGGACGTAACCGGGCACGGTCCAGCCCTGCACTTCCACGCGTTGGACGATGCCTTGCGCCACCAGCGCGTCCAAGTCAGCATCTTTCAGGCGTGGCTTTTGGCGAAAGTAGTCGTGCACCCAGCGGGCCTGGGTGATGCCCAGGGCCAGGATGGATTTTGCTATGAAGTCGGTGTGCACTGCCGCCGCCTCGGGCAGCACGGCATCGGTCAATCGGGGGTGGACGCGGTGCGCCAGGTCGTAGACGCGCTGGAAGCTGTCGCGCCGCTGCACCATCAGCTCGCCGCTGGCGAACAGGGCTTCGAGCCAGCGTTTTTCGTCCTTGCGGTCCCACCAGCCGTTACCGGTTTTTCCGTCTTGCCGGGCGAAATGGGAGGATTTGACCGGACCACTGGCCTCGATGTGGGCCAGCAGGCCGTCCAGTTGCACACGCTGGCGGGCCTGCACGGCCTGGCCGTTCAGCAGACCCCAGTGGCGGCGGATGTGCTGGTTGTAGCTGCGGTGCAGCAGCAGGTCGTCCGTCGGGGCAAAGCAGGCTTCGTGGGCCCAGGTTTCAAACAGGTGTCCTTCTGCCAGGGCCGCGTCCAGCCAGGCCTGCGGGTAGGCACCCAGGCGCGAGAACAGCACCAGGTAGGGGCTGCGCGCCACCACGCTGATGGTGTCGATCTGCAGCAGCTGCATTTGCGCAATGCACTGGCGCAGCGCTAACTGCGTGGCGGTGCGGCGCGGTGTGGTGAGCAGGCCCTGGGCGGCGAGTTGCAGGTGGCGCGCCTGGGCTAAGGTCAAAATAGGGGAAGTCATGGATGCCAATGCTATTTTATTTATAGCTATCAGCGCAGGTAACATATGCGCCAACGGCCTTTTTTGTTTATAAACTCGGTTCACAATGTCCAGCAACACCGTCTTCAACTTTACCTTTGTGCCCTGGTTTCGCTCGGTGGCACCGTACATCCACAAGTTCCGCAACCAGACGTTTGTGGTGGGCGTGTGCGGCGAGGCGATTGCGGCTGGCAAGCTGCCACACCTGGCGCAAGACCTGGCGATGATCCAGAGCATGGGTGTGAAGATTGTGCTGGTGCACGGCTTTCGCCCCCAGGTGAACGAGCAGCTGCGCGCCAAGGGCCACACGCCCAGGTACAGCCACGGCATTCGCATCACCGACGAGGTGGCGCTGGACTGCGCCCAAGAGGCCGCGGGCCAGCTGCGCTACGAGATCGAGGCGGCGTTCAGCCAGGGCCTGCCGAACACGCCGATGGCCGGGGCCACCATCCGGGTGATCTCCGGCAACTTCATCACCGCCCGGCCCGTGGGCATTGTGGACGGGGTGGACTTTCAGCATTCAGGCCTGGTGCGCAAGGTGGACACGGCAGGCATTTCGCGCACGCTGGATATGGGGGCAATGCTGTTGGTTTCGCCATTTGGATTCTCGCCCACGGGGGAGGCCTTCAACCTGACAATGGAAGAGGTGGCCACCTCGGTTGCCACCGCGCTGCAGGCCGACAAGCTGATTTTTTTGACCGAGGTGCCCGGCATTGCGATGGACCCGCTGCAGCCTGTGGGCGAAGACAACCCTATCGACACCGAGCTGCCGCTGGCCGTGGCCGAGAAGCTGCTGGCCGACTTGCCCGCCGCCAACCGCCCGACCGATACGGCGTTTTACCTGCAGCACTGCGTCAAGGCCTGCAAGTCGGGCGTGGAGCGTAGCCACATCATTC
>CANFZJ010000190.1 GCA_947451445.1 Comamonadaceae bacterium | reverse complement strand
ATGAAGTGCGTGCCGGCCTCGGTGATGTGGCCCACGGCATGGCAGCAGATGTTGCGGATCTGGACCAGGCCGGAGCGCAGAAAAAAGAAGTCCAGCAGGATGTGCAGGCGGTTGGCCGGGCGTGGCACGGCGATTTCGGGGTCTTTGCCCACCACCACGGTGTGGGTGTGGTGGCGCGTGTGGCTCCAGCGCCAGTAGTGGCCCTCGTGCAGCGTCATAAAACCGGCCAGGTGGTAAAAGCATTCGTTGATCCAGCGGGTTTTGAAAGGCGTGCCGTGCGACAGCTCGTGCGCACGGTGGTCGCTGGTGGCATACAAGGTGCCATACACGGCAAAACATGGAATCGCCCACAGCGTCCCCCAGGCCAGGTAGGCGCCCACGCCGCTAGCCAGCAGCAGCGCCAGCCACAGGCCGTAGTTGCGTAGCGACACGGCGTCTTCACGCCGCATCAGCGACTTGAGCAGCTTGCGGTCCAGCACCGGGGTGAACCAGGTGCTGCTGACCTGGGTGTCAAAGTGGGTGTTCTGCAAATCGGCGGTGGCCGTGGCGTCGCCGCGCAGCGCGTAGCGGTCGTGGGGGTGGGGCATGTGTGTCTCCGGGTGGGGTTCTGTCAATCGGTAAAACCGTACCGGAATGGTAGTGACGGCCTGCCATTTTTGACATACCATGAAGTCACAATATGTCAGAACACGTCACCCAGAAAACATAAAAGACATACACATGTCAAAACCCAAAACCACCCGCCCGACCATGCTGGACGTGGCCCGCGCCTCGGGCCACAGCCTGTCCACCGTGGACCGGGTGCTGAACGGCCGCAGCACCGTGCGTGCCGACACCGCGCAACACATCCAGCAGGCGGCAGAGTCACTGGGCTACTACGCGGTAGAGGTGATCCGGGAGCGCGTACGCGAGGCCAAGCCCCGGCGCAGGCTGGGCTTTTTGCTGCAGCAGCCGGGCACGGCCTTCTACCAAAACCTGGCCCAGGCGCTGGCCCAGGCCACCGCAGCCTGCCCGCAGATCCAGGGCCTGGCCACGGTGGAATACTTGGCAAGCCAGTCGCCCGACCGCGTGGCCGCACACCTGCTGGCGCTGGGCAGCCAGGTGGACGCCGTGGCCATCGTCGCCGCCGACCACCCGCTGCTGAGTGAGGCCATCGCCCAGCTGCACGCAGGCGGTGTGCCGGTATTTGCACTGGTGTCCGACCTGAGCGCGCCCCAGCGCGCCGGGTACGCCGGGCTGGACAGCCGCCGCATGGGCCGCACCGCCGCCTGGATGGTGAGCGAGCTGGCCCGCGGCCCCGGCCCGGTGGCGGTGTTTGTGGGCAGCCACCGCTTCCAGTGCCAGGAGCTGACCGAGATGAGCTTTCGCGCTTACATGCGCGAACACGCCCCTGCGTTCGAGCTGCTGGAAAGCATTCCCACACTGGAAAGCGCCGACTACGCCGAAGAACGCACCCACGACCTGCTGCAGCGCCGCCCGGACCTGTGCGGTGTCTATGTGGGCGGTGGCGGCATCGACGGCGTGCTGCGCGCCCTGCGCAGCCGGTCTGGCACCACCCGACTGATTGGCGTGGCCAACGACCTCACCGCCATGACCCGCAGCGCCCTGCTGGACGGCCAGCTGCACGCCGTGCTGTCGCACCCGCTGCCGCTGCTGTGTACCCAGCTGGTGGCACAGATGGCCGACGCCCTGGCCCAGCCCAGCGCCGGGTTGCGCCAAGTGCTGGTGCCCATGGAGATCCACGTACCCCAAAGTATTTGAATTTATGCATTAAATAAGCCTCCAGCGCATATTCCACCTGCGCTAGAAGCTATGTTTTATATAGCAAATACGCCTGTCACTCCGGCTGGATAAACACCACCCCGCCCTCCGTCTTGGCCGGGTAGGTCTTCAAGTTCACGCACACCGGCGCGCCCAGGGCCCGGCCGTCGCGGATGTCGAAACGGCCGTTGTGCTTGGGGCACTCGATGACGTGGTCCATCACCAGGCCGTCGCACAGATGCACTTTTTCATGGGTGCACAGGCCGTCGGTGGCGTACACCTTGGCATCGACACGGTAGATGGCAAAGGTTTTGCCTGCGTGGTCAAAGCGCTTTACGTCTTCGTCGTCAATGTCGTCCAGCGGGCAGACTTCGGTCCAATGGGTCATGCTTGTCTCCTAGTGTTGAATGGGGATGGGGCGCACCACGTAGTAGTGCGGGTCGCGGGCCTGGCGCAGCACGGCGGGGATGATCTCGCGGTAGGCGGCCAGCGTGCTGGGGTACGGCGGGGGGCAGTCGTCTTGGATGGCTGCATGCAACTGGGGCAGCGCGTGGAACGGGACCATCGGGAACATGTGGTGTTCGACGTGGTAGTTCATGTTCCAGTACAGAAAGCGGAACACCGGGTTCATCAGCACCGTGCGGCAGTTTTGCCGGTGGTCCAGCACGTTTTCGGGCAGACCGGCATGCTGGGTGAGGCCGAAGAAGGTGTACAGCCAGGTGCCCCCCATGACCGGCAGCAGGCCGAACAGCGCCAGCGGCAGCCCACTGTGCAAGACGATGGCAGAGCCGATCAGCAGGGCATACAGCAGCACCCAGACGCGGGCCTCCTTGACCATCTGCGGCCACTCCATCTCGGGCACAAAGGTCTTTTCTTCCTCGCCCAGGATGCCTGCCGCATTGCGCAGCACACGCCACAGTTCACGCGGGCCAGATTGGAGCGAAAACACATTCAAGAAGGTATTGAACAGGTCGGCCGGCAGGGGGATCGCCACCTCGGGGTCGCGCCCGGTGACCAGGGTGTCGGTGTGGTGGCGGGCATGGCTCCACTTCCACACGCTGGGGCGGCGCAGCACCTGGAAACAGGCGGCCTGGTACAGCGCGTCGTTCATCCAGCGGGTTTTGAAGGCGGTGCCGTGGCCCGCCTCGTGCCAACGCGAATCGGCCGGGCCGGTGTACAGCGTGGCATAGACAAAAAACGCCAGCCAGGCCCAGGCCGTGCCCCAGGTGGCGACCAGCACCGCACCGGCCGCCACGATCAGCGCGTACCAAAGAAGGGTGTCGCGCAGGGCCTGCGCATCTTCGCGCTGCATCAGCTGCTTCATGCGGGCGCGGGGCACGGCGCATTTGTACCAGTTGGCGTTGACCAGCCCGGCGGCCTGGGCCCGGACGCCAGCGCCGGAAATCAGGTGGTAGTCGTCCTGGGTGCGGGTCCAATTCGGAGCCGTACCAGGTCCGGCATAGGCGGTGGATTCAGCGGTGGGCATGGGCTTGTCTCTGGTTGTTTTAAGCGGATGGCGGATGCTAAAACCAAAGGCCAGCGGGTGTGTGATGAAAAACATCAAAACTCATCATTTAATATCAGAAACCATCACAGATACCGGAGTGAAACTTGCATTTATGGCAAAGGGTGCGATGATCCAACCCCATGACAGCCAAAATCACCCTGCACGACGTGGCCCTGGCCGCAGGCGTCAGCACCGCCACCGTGGACCGCGTGCTCAACAGCCGCCTGCCGGTGCGCGAAGGCACCACACTCAAAGTGATTGCCGCCGCCGAAAAGCTGGGCTACCACGCCGTCGGCCTGATGCGGGCCCGGCTGAAAGAGCGGGTGCCGGTGCGCCACCTGGGCTTTTGCCTGCAAAAGCACAACGACCACTTCTACCAAACCCTGGCCGCCGCGCTGCAGCAGGCCGCCGCCCAGAACCAGCCCGAGCCCTGCATTGCCCACATCGCCTTCATGGACGCGCTGGAGCCCTCGGCCATAGCCGAGCAACTGCTGGCGCTGGGCAGCCAGGTGGACGCGCTGGCCGTGGTGGCGGTGGACCACCCGCACGTCACCGCCGCCGTGGAAACCTTGCATGGCCAGGGTGTGCCCTGCTTTGCGCTGCTGAGCGACATCAGCGCGCCGCACCGTGCGGGCTACATCGGGCTGGACAACCGCCAGCGCGGCCGCACCGCCGCCTGGGCGGTCAGCCGCCTGAGCCGGCAGCTCAGGGGCGATGTGGGCGAAGTAGCCGTGTTCGTCGGCAGCCACCGCTACCTGGGCCACGAACTGGCAGAGATCAGCTTTCGCTCGTACCTGCGCGAAAACGCCCCCGGCTTCAAGGTGCTGGACACGCTGGTCAACCTGGAAGAGCCGCAACTGGCCTACGAGGCCACACTGGAGTTACTGGCCCGCTACCCCACGCTGGCCGGCCTGCACCTGACCGGCGGCGGTGGTACCGGTGTGATCCGGGCGCTGCGCGAAGAAGCCGCCGGCCGCCAGCTGGTGGTGGTGTGCAACGAACTGAATGCCACCACCCGCGCCGCGCTGATCGACGGCGTGATCGACCTGGTCATCCACACCCCGGTAGACCGCCTGGCCCAGACCGCCGTGGCACAGATGCTGGCCGCCACCCTGCCCGGGGCCGTCTACACCGGGCCGCAGCAGCGGCTGCTGGCGATGGCGCTGTTCACGCCGGAGAACATGGACTAGGCAAGCAGCACCTTGCCGCACAGAAAAATCACAAAATAGGTCGCCAGCACACACAGAACGTGCGGCAGTAGCTACGGTTTACATAGCAAAACCCCTCTTGACGGCCCCCACGGTGCACCGTCCAATGGCCGCATGCCCACACCCCACAAATCCCCAGCTACCGGCCTATTACTCACCGGCGGTGGCGCGCGCGCTGCCTACCAGGTGGGTGTGCTGGAGGCCATCGCCGACCTGCGCCTGGCCTGCGGTGCGGGCGGCAGTGGCAACCCGTTTCCCATCATTACCGGCACCTCGGCAGGGGCCATCAATGCCGCGGCCCTGGCCTGCGGCGCGGACGATTTTGACCGTGTCGTACGCCAGATCGTGGACGTATGGAAGAACTTCTCCGCCGAGCAGGTGTACCGCACGGACCCGATGGGCGTACTACGCAGCGGGGCGCGTTGGCTCACGCTACTGTCGCTTGGTTGGATGCTTGCCAAGTGGCGCAAGGCGCATCCGCGCTCGTTGTTGGACAACAGCCCGTTGCACGACCTGCTCCAACACATGGTGCCGCTGGAGCGCCTGCCCCGGCTGGTGCGCCAGGGCCATGTGCGCGCACTGGCCGTCACCGCCTCCAGCTACACCACGGGCGAACACATGACCTTCTTCCAGGGCAGCCCGGACCTGGAGGGTTGGACGCGCTCGCAACGCCTGGGCGTGCGCGACCGTATCCGGCGTAGCCACCTGCTGGCCTCTTCGGCCATTCCCTTTGTTTTCCCAGCGATACCGCTGCAACAACGCGGACGCACAGAGTATTTCGGTGACGGCTCCATGCGCCAGTCCGCCCCCATCGGAGCCGCCATCCACCTGGGCGCAGAACGCATACTCGTCATCGGCGCGGGCCGCATGACCGAGCCCCGCAGTGAAGCCCCCATGGCTGTGAACGACAGCTACCCCTCGCTGGCGCAGATTGCGGGCCACGCGCTGTCGAACATCTTTCTGGACGCCTTGGCGGTGGACGTGGAGCGGGTGCGCCGCATTAACCACACACTGTCGCTGATACCGGCCGAGCTGCGCCACAGCAGCGCACTGCGCCCGGTGGAGCTGCTGCTGATTGCACCGTCGCAGCGGATCGACGCCATCGCCGCCCGCCACGTCAAGGACCTGCCACCCACCATCCGCACCATGCTCGGCGGCCTGGGCGTACAGTCCAAGCCCGAAGACGCCAAAGGCTCGGCACTGGCCAGCTACCTGCTGTTTGAGTCCAACTTCACCCGCGAGCTGATTGCGCTAGGAAACGCCGATGCGCAACGCCAACGCGCCGAGATCTGCCAATTTTTTGGCTGGACCGACCCCCACGCCGATGCGTCCATCCGCCCCCCGCGAACCGAGCGGCGCAAGGACCCATTGCGCAGATAGTCGCCGACTAAAATCGCGGGTTGTTCTGCTGAAAGCCACGCCTCCATGACCCGCCAACTCTTTGTCACCACCGCCCTGCCCTACGCCAACGGCAACTTCCACATCGGCCACATCATGGAATACATCCAGGCCGACATCTGGGTGCGCTTTCAACGCATGCAGGGCCATGCGGTGAACTTTGTCGGGGCCGACGACACGCACGGTGCGCCGATCATGATTGCGGCGGAAAAAGCAGGCATCACGCCCCAGCAGTTCGTGGCCAACATTGCCGCCGGGCGCAAGCCCTACCTGGACGGCTTTCACATCGCGTTTGACAACTGGCACAGCACCGACGCCCCTGAAAACCACGCCCTGGCGCAGCAGATTTACCGCGACCTGAAGGCCAACGGCCTGATCTCCAGCAAGGTGATCGAGCAGTTCTTCGACCCCGAAAAGAACATGTTT